>JAIOQW010000289.1 GCA_021108405.1 Methanosarcinales archaeon | reverse complement strand
CATTCATGATGTAACCTATGACAAAGAATCTTTGGCGGCTGCTATAGAAACAGGTCTTGAGATGAGATAATGCTAAAAAACCCGATTGAACTTATTGAGCCTAATCTACTTGTTGTAGAAGGAAAAGATGAAGTAAATTTCTTCAAAGCATTAGTAGAATACTTGGATTTACATAATGTACAAATTTTGGACATAGGCGGAAAATTTCAATTTAAATCTAAATTAAGTGCCATTTCTAAGTCACCACATTTTAATAATATTATTTCCTTAGGAGTAGTTAGAGATGCAGACACAGATTCAGATAGTGCTTTTCAAAGCATTTGTTCCGCCTTGGAATTTGTGAATTTGCCTGTACCAAAAAACCAATTAGAGCCAATTGGGACTAAACCTAAGGTTTCAGTTATAATTTTACCCGGTGAAGGTAAACCAGGTATGTTAGAAGACCTTTGTCTCATGTCTGTTTCGTTGGACTCCTCAATGGCCTGTGTCTATGAATATTGCCAATGTATTCAACAAACAGGATTACCCTTACCAAAAAATATATCTAAATGTAAAGTCCAAGTTTTTCTTGCATCAAGGGAAGAGACAGGTAAAAGGTTAGGAGAAGCAGCTTTGGCTGGATATTGGCCATTAGATGATGGAGCTTTTGGTCATGTAAAAAAATTTCTTAGGCAAATATTCTCTTAAAAATTATATCATTTATATATAACCTTACATTAAATTCCAATTATAACGATTCTTATACAATTTTTTTTCAATACACCTTTTATTATTGCATATTTACACCTGAATTATGATGAAGAATGTCGGTTTACGTACTCTATGGTAAAAGGGTATATACGAGAGAACAAGTACGCGATGTATAACCTGATGAGAAAGCCAGATCAATGCAGCCCTAGTTGCGCTTCAGGAGAGCGCACACATGTATGCCCTATTGGGTATATGTGAATAATCGGACGAACTCATAGTAGCGATGATGATTGATTCAAGGATATACTTCAACCTGTGTCGCAGGGTGCAGGAGGCGACGGTATGAGGATAGAGCTTGACTTGGGAGCTGTGCATGATTAAGTTGGGCTAAATCAACCCTGGTATGTATTGCTTTCTTTGGTCGCAATATTGTTTATGCTGGAAACGATAACTAAAATCTTTAACGCCATTGACATGGGTGAAATATTATCTGAATAATGTATATGAAAGTTTTTGACAGGCAGGTATTAATGTGTTTATTATGCACGGTGCCGTTTGTTTGGTGATTTGTAGTGGTGGGGGGCAGCTTTGAGGATATCGGGGTGATTCTTGTAGTTGGAGGGTGGTACATTCGAAAAGTTTATTAATTATATCATGTATTGTAGAATGTAGGAAAGGAAATAATCCTTAAAATCGTTATATACAGGTCTCGTTACATTTGTACGGGGTATACCGTTTGCCTAAAGGAGAAAACTCATGCTCCCAAAATGTGATTGAGATCAAAGCAACTTTTTAAGTCTGTAAAAAAAGGTGTGCAGGTGCAGTCAAAAAATGATAAGAGGTAAATAATTTGAGATGAAAGGTAATTATTATGAACCAGTCAGCAGCGAGCTACATCACTCAAGAACAGCGAGATTTTTTTAATTCTGGTAAAACAAAAAACGTTTCTTTTCGTATCCAACAGCTTACGATTTTAAAAAGAGTAATTAACGATTATGAAGAAGAAATCCTAAAAGCAGCTGCGCTTGATATGAAAAAACCCTCAATGGAAGCTTATGCAAGCGAAATCGGAACAGCCATAAATGAAGTAAACTATGCGATCAAGAATCTCAAAGCATGGACAAGACCGGAAAAAGTGAAAATTCCATTCGTTAACACCACTTCTTTTGGTATTACCCAACATTTTCTTGTTTCAAGTCATATTTATTCAGAACCCCTCGGTGTTGTGTTGATCATTGGGCCATGGAACTATCCATTCAACCTTACTATCAATCCTTTGGTTGGTGCGATAGCGGCTGGAAATTGTTCTATTGTAAAACCCTCGGAGATAGCTCCTCATATGTCTCATGTTATCGCTGAAATGATCAAAGAGACTTTTGACGCAGAGTATATTTCTGTCATTGAAGGGGGTGTAGAAACTACTCAAGAACTTCTATCTGAAAAATTTGATCATATTTTCTTTACAGGCGGAACATATGTAGGGAAGATCGTTATGGAAGCTGCAGCAAAAAACCTCACTCCTGTTACTCTTGAGCTTGGCGGAAAAAATCCTTGCATTGTAGATCACGAGGTTCATATCAAATATGCTGCAAAAAGGATCGTGTACGGGAAGTTTTATAACGCTGGCCAGACTTGTGTTGCTCCTGATTATCTTTTAGTAGATAAGACCATAAAAAGAGAATTACTGGAAGCCATAAAAAAATATATTAAAGATTTTTATGGTAATGATCCATACAAAAGTACTGATTATGCAAGAATTATCAATGAAAAGCATTTTGATCGTCTCTATGAACTGCTTACAGAAGGTAACATTATCATGAGCGGGGATACACATCGAGATGATTGTTACATCGGTCCTACAATTATCGATAATAGTTCATTGGATCATAAAATTATGAAAGACGAAATATTCGGACCTATTCTACCAGTTATTGATTATCATGATCTCAACGAGGCGATCTCAATTGTGAACAAATACCCCAAATCACTCGCTGTGTACCTCTTTTCCAATAACAGAGAAAAACAGGAACGAGTTTTAAGAGAAACTTCTTCGGGTGGCATATGTATCAATGATACATCAATTCACATTTTTACCACTACGCTTCCTTTTGGGGGTGTTGGTGATAGTGGAATCGGAAATTATCACGGAAAGGCAAGTTTTGATACGTTTTCGCATAAGAAAAGTGTAATGAAGAAATCGTTCTTATTTGATATTAATCTACGTTATCCTCCTTATAAAGACAAGTTCAAATACATGAAAAAAATGAATCGATTTTTATAGATTCTAATACTAACAGCACTTAGCTTAATCTTTGTTAAATCTAATACCTGCGCCATAAAATAAAATATATCCCTATAAACTTATTGAAAAGCAAAATTCTCGAGCATCATCCTGATGCCTTCGAACCTTTGGTCCGGGGTATACCGTGACTGCAGAGTGTTGGAATCATGCTCAGTGAAGCGACATTCACCAGAAAAATGTCTTTTCAAAACTGAAGATAGGCGCTAATTATTATAGTGATAACCCACAATTGGTAAGATGGGAGATGATGTGATTATATGTCGGATTACAATTATATAGAAGCCATCCCGAAAGATGTGGCTCTGCAGATATGCTCTGAGATTCGACAGAAGAACTGTAGAAAGCGATTTAGTTTAGCAGCATTACAGCATTGGTTTTGTTTGAAATTCTCAAAGGGGACCCAGAAAAGATGTGTATCACTAATAAATAGGACTACCGAGGTTGTAATTTGTTAAACGGCATTAAAGCTAACATAATGAGAGAAAGAGAAAATGATTCAAAATCTTGGTAAGAACAGAATTTTATGGCTTTCGGTTGCATTATTGTCATTAATAGCTGCATTGGTCGGAGTTGCCAAACCGGATGTATACAACCAAGTAATAAGTATGGAATTACTGCCCGGAGTTCTAGCCCAAGATCTAATGACCATTATAGCCTCCATCGTTGTATTGTTTTTGACTGTTCGAATCAAAGAAGAAGATTCCATCAAACAGATGGTTATCCTGGGAATCGTCATATACTTATTTTATGGGTACGGAATCTACGTCATCGAGAGGTTCTATAATGTACTGTACTTTGTTTATATGGCCATATTCGGACTCTCTTTTTATTCTACAATCTATAGTGTTGCAAACATCCGTAAAGAGATATTGCCAAATATCCAACTGCTTAAAACCATTCGATTTGTATCAGTGGGATTTTTACTGATCAACCCTTTAATTTATTACCCTCTCTGGATCAGTCAGCTTTTACCTTTGGTTCTGTCTGGCCAAAAGATTGAATTTTTATACTCCATCTACATTTTGGATTGCTGTATAATATTTCCTTTGATGATCATTGTCGCCATGATGGCGGCTAAAAATGAAGGGTTGGGATTGCTACTGACTCCCGTCTTATTTATAAAAGGATTTACCTTACTTTTTTCTGTTGCCTTGGGTGGAATTTTAAACCTATTATATCACCAGCAAGTGGATGTAGGGGGAATATGGTTGTTTCTCGGTTTATCAATGGTCTTTTTGATTTTGAGTGTTGTATATTTCCGTAACCTTAAACTGAACGGCGAAAACGGGTTGATGTAAAGATTTTGTATGTTCAGCATATGAATCAGGGGAATTTTAGACTAGTCAGATGAAATCGTAACATTATTAGAATAAATTTATAAAAATCTGAGCATCAACCTTGATGCTCCGTTTTTTCTAAAACGGAGTCGTTGACGGCGTGCCTTGAAGCATAAAAGAGAAAGATAAACAACCAGGACATTGGAGATAAAAAAATCATATCCCACTGCGGGTTTAAATCCCCCCATCCGAATCTGCTCCTGGATGAAGAGAACAGAAAATGCGGTAGCGTGAGGTACTGTGCGGAGTTCCTTAGTATCGACAACCACAGCCCGAAGCGCAAGCGAACGCAAGGTGACCTTAGCGATTGGTGACATTCCAGTCATAAATGGAAGCTTGAACAGAATATAATCGCTGGCGTGGTTATCGTCGGGATGGTTGCGAAAATCCTGCGGATTTTCTAAGCCTCCACTCATTCGGTGTGTCGGTTGCAAATGCTCTTTCATATAACCGAGGGAGGTCTTATGCTATCCTGCCCGAAGTTGAATGTATATCCTACACGATTCAGTGTCAATGAACTCAAGGGAAGGAGAACAGGTAAGCGAGGTATAACCTGATGGGAAAGCCAGATCAATGCAGCCCGAGTTGCGCCTCGGGAGAGCATACACATGTATCCCCTATCGGGCATACGTGAATAATCGGACGAACTCATAGTAGCGATGATAGTTGATCCAATGGTATGCCGAACCTGTGCCGCAGGGTGCAGGGGGCGACGGTATGAGGATAGAGCTTGACTTAGGAGCCGTGCATGATTAAGTTGAACTGAATCAACCCTGGTATGTTTTGCTTTCTTTGATTGTGATGTTGTATATGCAGAAGCTATTTAAGAAAATCGAACAATATAATTTAAAGGCTGAGATTTGATGAATCAGGAAAGTACAGTATTTAAATTGATCAGACAAAAAATAAAAGATAATAAAGTGGATATAGAAAGGCAGTTCAAAGTGAAAGAAATAGGTATATTCGGTTCTACGGTACGAGGTGAAGAAAAAACAACAAGTGATGTAGATATATTAGTTGAATTTGATGAGCCAATAGGATTTTTCAAATTTCTTGAGCTAGAGGAGTACCTTAGCGAACTTATCGGAAGAGATGTAGACCTTGTATCTAAAAAAGCTCTAAAACCAAGAATTGGAGAGCATATTTTAAGGGAGGTTGCAATCTTGTGAATACAAGGGAGATAGGAGATTATATCCAGGATATTCTCGAAGCTATTGAGGAAGTAAAGGATTTTACTGATGGAATGCAATTTGAAGATTTTATTTCAGATAAAAAAACAATAAATGCCGTTGTAAGAAGCTTAGAAGTCATAGGAGAAGCAGCAAAAAAAATACCTGATAATTCAAGAGATAATTATTCTGAAATTCCATGGAAAAGGATGGCTGGAATGAGAGATAAATTAATCCATGAATATTTTGGAATTGATCTCGAAATTGTATGGGAAGTAATAGATAATGAATTGCCTCCAATTAAACCTTCGATTAAACAAATGCTGGAAGATCTTGATAATTAACTCGGAAACTGTCGGAAAAGTGGTAAAATCGAGACATTTTGAATAATATTCCAATGCAAAACGCTATGCTGCGCTTTGCCACATTTATTTCATAAGTTAAAATGCCTCGAAATGTGGACTTTTACAATAGTCTCAGTAGTAAAGGAAATACGATAAAATGGTAAAATCAAACCCAAACGGTGAAAAAGTAAAATCCATGGAATCCTGGATATGGGATGCTGCTTGCAGTATAAGAGGCGCAGCAGATGCACCCAAGTTCAAAGAATTTATTCTACCGTTAATATTCGTAAAGCGACTATGTGATGTATTTGATGATGAGATCGACCGTATAGCAGAAAAAGTAAAAAGCAGAACCAAAGGCCTGCAATTGGTAGAACGTGATAAAAAATTGGTTCGTTTTTATCTTCCCATTAAGCCCAAAGACCCTGAAAATGAAAGAACATGGGATGTAATTAGAACACAATCTGATAAAATCGGGCAGGAACTCACTGATATTCTTCGTGAAATAGCAAAAGAGAACAAAGACC
>JAIOQW010000346.1 GCA_021108405.1 Methanosarcinales archaeon | reverse complement strand
TAAGCTTACGGGAAATAAAAATTGTTGATTCTGATCATATTTTTTGAACATGATACCACCATTATACTATTTTCATAAAAATTATACTTTTTATGTCATATACGTATTGAAACTACATAAAGGCTTCGATGTATAGCGAAAAAGGGTTAGAAATTAGAGGAAATATTCTGTAATTTTTCTTAAATTTAGAATTGAGATGAATTTACAGAGAGCTTTAGTAAAAATCTTATTGAAAATAATTGATTAATTCATAAATATTTAACTTGTGTTGGGGGTTTTGGGACAGCCTGATTAGTTTAAAACCCAGCAGAACCGAAGTCACAAAGTATCGCTATATCGGAGCAGTTGAGATACAATTTCTTATGCATAAGCCTGGTTACTCAGAAGATGAGACCCCAAGCAGTTCAACAATCAAACACATCATCAAATGGATAATGGCACCTCTTTTATCAGTGATTTAATACATTCAAATCATTTCAGTCGTGTCGTGAGGTTGTGCCTCCATCCCGGCGTCGAGCCCGTGTTTATCGCACTAGGCAAGCCATGGATGGGCGGTACAATAGAAGACTTCAATATGGATTTTGGGGAGAAGTTGTGGGAATAAGTACAATGGACAGATCCGGAATACATTCGAAAAGAAGCGAAAACTTTCCTGATGTGGCACAATAATCACCAGGACCGGAAGTACCGGAAGACTGATCCGGAGGCTATGCCGCACCGCAAACTTGCTGAGGATTTCGAGATCGGTGCGGACAGTCTGCCAATCACAGAGGGAAAAGTGCACTTTATCTGATAGGAGGAGGGAGAGGGAACAATCAGTGTGCTGAATGAGAACTTTGATGTCGGGGAATTGCTGGGTTATGAATATGTCCGGGCTACTGTTGATATGAAACTGGAATGATTGAAGGGATGCTATTGGGAGAAGAAGGGAGAAGACGCGGGTTTTTTATTGAGATTTGTTGGTACAAGATCAGTGAAAATGTAAAAAGATTCGAAGAGAAGTTCTGAATAAGAAAGTGTAAACGATGTTATGGACTTTACCAATTACTTGATAGAGAATGGACTGATAAGGATGCCATCCGAATATCAAAAGAGATTTGAAAGCGAAATCCAAAATGTTACTGATTTCTAAAGGTGAGTAGTTACAAATCTAAAATTAACCGCAGATAAACGCAGATAAACGCAGATCGAATGAAGTTACTGAGTAAATCATTGGAGCTGCTTTTGAACTTGAGATTGTCGGGAAAGTACCCCAAAACGGCCTAAATTGAAACAATAAAATTTATTAATGCAAGTAAATCACAATGCTACGATCTGTCAAATTTATACAGTAATTCTATAATACATCGGAATGGGACTTTTCCGACAATCTCTGCAATATAAATAATTATTCTCCAAAACATATTTCTATAAAATCGTTATTAATTTAGAAATTATTGTGTAACTATTCAGCCATCCTATAAACAGTCTACTTTTTAAAACAAACTTAAACCGAAAAATCAATATACTTTGACATCATATTAAATTAATATCCAAAAAACAACAAAATTTTTCCATTGATCTGAGGGGATTGATATGGAACGTGAAGAAATTCTTAAAATTTATGAAGCTGGGCCCGAGGCAGTTATTAATTTAATAAATCAACTGACTGCCAGAACTGCCGAACTTGAAGAACGTGTCAAATCGTTAGAGGAACGACTCAACAAAAACAGTCATAATAGTAGTAAACCTCCTTCAACTGATGCTTATGCACCCAAAAAACCCAAGCCAAAAAGTAGGCGCATAAAGGGTGGCAAAAAGGTCGGTGGTCAAAAAGGTCACCCTGGTACAACATTAAAGATGGTTGATAATCCTGATGAAACCGTGATCCATGATGTAGATGAATGTAGCAATTGTCACACGTCTCTTGAAAATAAAGAGGCTAAAGACTATGAAATAAGACAGACGTTTGACATACCGCCTGTCACACTCCATTCGACAGAACACCGTGCTGAAATAAAACTCTGTCCAAAGTGCGGACACATAAATAAAGCTGAATTCCCCGATGGCATAACACAGCCCGTCCAATATGGTCCGCGTCTAAGAGCTTTTGCAGTCTATTTGCATGATTATCAACTTATTCCCTATGATCGTGGTTGTGAGTTATTATCTGATGTCTATGGATGTGAAATAAGTCCTGCTACCTTGATTAGAGCAGAAAACGAATGTTTTAAAGGGCTGGAAGAATTTGAGAATGTAATGAAGGACGCCTTGCTACAATCTCCTGTCATCCATTGTGATGAAACCGGGGTGAAAATAATTGGAATGCGTAACTGGCTTCATGTAGCCTGCACTACTAACATGACATATTATTTCGCTCACCCTAAAAGAGGTTCTGAAGCTATGGATGAAATGGCTATTCTACCAAATTATGATGGTGTTATAGTCCATGATTTCTGGAAATCATACTACAAATATCTCTGTGATCATGGACTTTGTGATACCCATCTCTTAAGGGAATTAACGAATATCTCTGAAAATTATGAACAGGAATGGTCAGGGGAGATGGCGGAGTTGCTTCTTTCTATCAAAGGATGTATTGATGAAACACGAGAAACGTCTGATTCCTTAACGACTGATCAGATTAGAGATTTTGAAATGATGTATGACTACATCACAAAAATGGGACTGGAAGAAAATCCGCCGCCATTGGATTTAGATACAAAACCAAAGAAACGTGGTAGAAAGAAGCAGACCAAACCGAAAAATCTCCTGGACCGTTTCGTAGACTATAAAGGTGATATTCTCAGGTTTATGCATGATTTTGAGGTCCCATTTGATAATAATCTAGCAGAGAGGGATGTCAGAATGATGAAAGTACAGCAGAAAATATCAGGTACTTTCAGAAGTGTTCAGGGCGCATGTTCCTTTTGCCGCATTAGAGGGTACATTTCTACTGTGAAGAAAAATGAGCTTTCTGTTATTGATGCAATTGGAGCTGTTTTCAATGGAAAGCCATTTGTTCCATTTATAGATAGTGTATAAGTGGATATTTTAGTCTCAGAACTGAAGAAATTAAATGAGTTTGTCGGAATTTGAGACGGGCTGAATAGTTACGTTGATTGTTTGCAAGATTTTTGGGAAACTACAAAACAACGATTTCCACAAGTCACTACATTACTTATAAATCTGGATAACGGACCAGAAAACAGCAGCAGAAGAACACAATTTATGAAGAGGATCACACAATTTGTCGATGAATTTCAGATCAATGTCCTGTTGGCTTACTACCCACCTTACCACAGTAAATACAATCCTATTGAACGGGGATGGGGGGTGCTCGAACAACACTGGAATGGATCTTTACTCGATACAGTAGACACGGTTGTCAAGTTTGCTCAAACAATGAAGTGGAAGGGAAAAAATCCTGTTGTTAAGCTAGTCGAAAAAATGTATCAAAGGGGTGTAAGTTTAACGAAAAAAGCTATGGATCAGATGGAAAAACGATTCAAGCGGTTGGAAGGGTTGGAAAAGTGGTTTGTGAAAATATCTCCAATAGATATGGAAATAACGGGATAATTAATTTCTATGAATGGCCTTAGTTTCTCAAGTTACTTAGTCCACAATCTCAGCAAAAAGCGATATTGGAATTGTTTCAAAGCGAGAACATTGTAAGGAGGGGATATCTAAAATCGATGGGAATCAAATGAAGAATATTACGACCAATAAATAGCAGAAATTTTGGGAGTATGCAGCCCTACAGTGCTGGTTTTGATTTTAGGGTGGGAAACTTGGGTTGTAAGAAATTATTTATGTAATGAAAAAGAAGAATATATATGGAAAATTGACGAAGGTGGGTCATTAAAAGATTGATTATTCAACTTAATGAGGGATGATGATGAACAGATTCGAAAATACAAAATTATGGCAAATCACTCTTGCGATTCAATCTGAACCAGACCCTGAGCATCAACAGCGAATGAGACTTAGAGAGACGTTTTACTCTTTTCGAGAAAGAGCTAAAATGCTAGCAGGTGAAATATCTCGTGATCTACCAGATTTTACAGTACATGATATTTCACATATTGATGCGTTATGGGAAATGGCACAACTTGTTGCTGGTCAAGATTTCGTATTGACGCCACCAGAAGCATTTGTTTTGGGTGGTGCATTTCTTATACATGATCTAGGAATGGGTGTTGCAGCTTATCCAAACGGTATCGAAGAACTTCGTAAGGGGCAACTATGGAATGATACAATTTTTGCAGAAACGAAGAACAACTTGAAACGGGCTCCTACGGATGATGAAATCAAAAATCCAAATAAAGAAATTGAAAGATCTGCCACTCAATCTGTACTAAGAGATTCGCACGCAAAACATGCGGAAAAACTAGCCTTAATTAAATGGAAAGAATCTGTTAATAATGCTGTAGAATATCATCTTATCGAAGATACCGAGCTCCGCCAAACCTACGGCAGAGTTATTGGCCTGATTGCTCATAGCCATTGGTGGCCAATTGAAAAGCTAATTGATAATTTGCCAGCAAAGTTGGGCGCACCTGGTGGTTTTTCAAACGAATGGACTGTTGATCCCGTTAAGCTAGCATGTTTGCTGCGCATCTCAGATGCATGTCATATTGATGAGCGACGTGCTCCTGGTTTTCTACGTGCAATCCGTAAACCTGACAATGAAGCAAGTAAACATTGGGTTTTTCAAGAGAATCTGTATCAGCCGCTGCTTGAATCTGATCGCCTTGTTTATACTTCGAAAAATGCATTCACAACAGAAGAGAATTCATCTTGGTGGTATTGTTATGATACTTTGCAGATGATAGATCATGAATTAAGAAATGTAGACTCACTGCTCACTGATAAAAATAGACAAAGGTTAGCCGCACGTGGTGTTTCTAATGTGGAAGAACCAAAACGCTTGGTAAAGTCAATTCCGACTGAAGGTTGGGAACCTGTAGATACCCAAGTAAAAGTCAGCGCGGTAGCAACTTTAATTAATAACTTAGGTGGCGAACAACTTTATGGCAAAAACGAATTAGTTCCCTTACGAGAGCTAATACAAAATGCCACAGATGCAATTAGAGCACGTCATTTAATGGAAAAGCGACTTAGTAATTGGGGCGATATATTTGTAAGACAAGGGAGAGATGGTCGTGGATATTGGATTGAAGTAGAAGATACAGGGATTGGAATGTCACCAGAGGTTTTAGCTGGACCATTTCTTGATTTTGGAACATCTTTTTGGGGTTCAGGGATGATGCATAAAGAGCTACCTGGCTTGGAATCTAAAAGGTTTGTATCTACTGGAAAATATGGTATTGGTTTCTTTTCTGTTTTTATGTGGGGAAACGACGTGCAAATTATTACGCGGCGCTATGATAAGGCTCATAAGGATACATGGAAGCTTGAATTCACTATGGGACTTTCATCTCGCCCTTTGCTGAGAAAAGCAGAAACTAGTGAGGTTTCAATAAATGGTGGCACAAGAGTTCGAGTTTATCTAAAAGATCAGCCCAATTTTCTCCAATATGACATAAACGAAAAATGGTCCCTTGAAGATGATTGCAGTTGGCTATGCCCAAGTATCGATGCAAACCTTTTTTTAGAAGATGAAAATGGATCAAATAAAAAAATTATTTCTGCCTCAGATTGGATGACCATAGATGGAATAACCTTACTTAAAAGGGTAATAAGACTAAAAAACATTGATAATCATTCTTTAACACAAGAATATCTAAATATATTAAAAAATCATTTACAGTTATTGAAGAATTCATCTGGAGAAATAGTTGGTCGCGCTTGCATTTTCAATAGTAATTCCCATGGAAAATATCTTTATAATTATGGTATTGTAACCGTAGGCGGCTTTCGTGCCAGTGAATTATCAGGTATTGTAGGTATTTTATTAGGTGAACCATACAGGGCATCACGAGATATTGCAATCCCTATTATTGAGCAAAACATACTTGGTGAGTGGGCAACGAAGCAGGCAGGTTTAATTGTAACAGTTCTAAGTGACTCTGAACGATTGAGCAACATAGCATCTGTTATTAAATGTCTTGGAGGCTATACCGGAGATCTTCCAATAGCATTAAGTTCAAAAGGATGGGTTTCTTCCAAAGATATATCAGAGTGTAAAAATACCCCCGAAGAGGTAATAATAGTTCAAGATGCTTCTTTATCTCTCGCCCAGAAAGAGAAAGGAAAAATCATTCTTAATGATAATGTATATGCAGTAAATGTTGGTAAGCCTGGAATCTTCCAGGGGAGTAGATCATCTTTTATTGATTGGCCTGAATTTGAGATTGGTCATAATGATGAGTATTGGCAATTTTACATTTATACTCTAGTGTCGAGTCAACAATATAATGTTGTAAAGTATATATCATATGTCCCCCATA
>JAIOQW010000018.1 GCA_021108405.1 Methanosarcinales archaeon | reverse complement strand
ACCATTTGAATATCTCGTCCGACCTGCCGGACCCGACATCAATACCCAGGTCTGAAGAGAACCTGCCGCACCACATCTCTATAAGCTGCTTAATATCTTCTTTCTTTGGCGAATATGAATCCTGGAACATGGCTTTATTTTCTCCGAACTTTGGCTGAACATACCCTGCAGAAATCAGTGCCTTTGATATCTGTATCCTCAAGGCAGTTTGAGAAATGCATAACACACTTTATATCAGGGCAATGCTGAAAACCAAAAGTATGACTGAGCTCATGAATTGCTTCCTTTAAGGCGCGTTCCCTGAATACATATTCATTCTTCTCAGACCTTAGCCTTGCGAGGGATATTATCGCAGTATTGCCAACGGCTAACCCGAAGACGAAGTTCAGACCGGGGACAAACAAGTCAACATCAACCATGCCGAGTAGCTTCTCTGCATCATTCGGTATCTCTTCCATTATCTTTTCAACTAAGACTTCCGCATTGTACTGATCTCTATCAGCGCTATATGAGATCTCAGGAATCCTGATTGGCACAGCGATCCTGCAAGGGTAACCGAAGATTCCTTCTAATCTGGATACAAGATATCTTAATAATTCCTCTCCAACCTCACAAATGGGCTGAATATAAATGTATTTCATCTCTTGTGTTTCAATATATTATCTCTCCTCTGCAAACTTAAATCTAGTGTACAAGACGGAGAATTCCAACTACATTCATGCATTGTGCCATAGGTTAAGGAATTTTATAAACAGTCCTAGAAAGATATAATGCTCTGGAATCGGAAGGAGTGAAAAGGGGATTCTTCCATGTAGTAAAAGCAGGTCTTGTTAAGACATCAACACCAACTGACAAACCCAAGGAAGATCTGGACTCTGCTATCGGGGAGAGAAGGTCAATGCAGTTGAGCCAGGGTAGAAGTGGAAGAACGGTTTAATTTCGATAGGCCGACTTTCGACGGCACTTAGATCTCCATAAGAGAGTGTATAGAGTTTGCCCCTGATATTCATTCTGGACTTACAGTAGCCCTTGCTGCCATTTGCAATAACGCAATGCCGCTCGCAAAGGTTGCATTGTACCTTATCACCATGGGCCTCATATAATGTGGCTTCGTGAACAGTAGGATATGTTAATAATTCCATCATTGTTGATATTACTATTATGTATGAACGCAATTATTATGATATTTATTGATTCTACTTGAGATGCCACAAAACGCATAGATTAAATATGTATACTGTCGTACAATTTAATTAAAAATGGATAAGTACACCTCAGACTTGGTGTATTGATGGTGGTTTGATATATGAAATTGATCGGGCATCGGGGTGCACGGGCAATTGATCCGGAAAACACGATGAGGTCGATAAAGACAGCAATTACATGCGGGGCACACATGGTGGAGGTCGATGTTCGCCTGAGCAAGGACAGGATTCCTATTGTCATCCATGACGAAACTGTTGATCGAACAACAAACGGAAGCGGATCTGTGAGCGAGATGTGTGCTCATGAAATATGCGAATTGGATGCAGTCGGAGGCGAGAAAGTGCCCATGCTCGATGACGTGCTCCAGTTCATTAAAACAGCAGACATCAATCTGATTATAGAGATCAAAGAGGTTGGAATTGAGGATATAGTAATAGATTCCATTAAAAATAACAAGATGGAGGATCATGTGATTGTTTCATCATTTTTCCATCCCTCTGTTTTAAATCTCAAAAGAGCGGAGCCAGGCATAAAAACGGGTGTAATATTTTCTTCACTGCCGGTTCGTGCATGGATGCTGGCAATTAATGCCAATGCAGATATCATGTTTCCAAAACTTATCAGAACAACTGGCGACCTTGTGAGGGGTGCGCATGAGCATGGAATTGCGGTATATCCATGGATAGTGAATACCAGGGAGGATTTTTTAAGTGCAGCTGAGATGGGCGTGGACGGAATTGTCAGCGATCATCCGTGCACTGTCAGATCATTTATGAAGTAATGTCAAATTTCACACCGTCAGAATGCTTTAGTCGTACATGAACCAAAATCAAAATCTTCAGCTTTTTGTAATTAACAGATTTACCTTATACATCATTAAAAATATCAGTAAATAGGCAACCACCGCCCAATACGAGTTCCACCAGTTCATATATTCCAGATAATCGAGAGAAACAAGCCCTGCTTCAATCATTGCACCCACAACGGCAATAAGATAGCTTGTAGAAAGGGCAGTGGCCGTATCCCATGTTCTGGGGAACAGTAGATAATAAGTTGCTCTGGCAAGGGATGCCATGACCATGCCCAGGGATTTTATGAAATATTTCGGGTACGGTATATAAGCTGGTAAAAAGCCACTATGATGCTCCAGGGTCCCTAAATCATTTACCTCATCACCACTTCGGCCAGCGCAGCACTCTTCTCCATCGAGGTCATTATGGTATCTGTGTCATGACGATTTCGTACAGTCTGGCCAGCCTGCTGCCTGCACCCTCGTCCATTTTCATTATATCTTCACTTGAGTCATAGTAATCACCGGCTGTGCGGTCGGCATGGGGCCCAAGTACGGCTGCTGGTGCACAGGGCTGTGGATGATGCGGGGATGGGGGTGGAGATTGCGAGAGGGTGGGTGATGGGAGTAATATTTTCACAATACTCTTCCCATTGATTCTTATATTACTGCCACATCCACAATTGCCATGTTAAAGGAATTAAGACATGACAGGCATACTGTATTACGGACCACATGGTATTCTCTCCAAAATAGAGGGGCAAGGTGCTGGTGGGCGATGTGGCCATGTTAGCCGAAGCAATTATCAATAAAGACGTGTAGGGAGCTTGATATTGAAGTCATTGACATGACAGTAAACCCAGATCATGTGCATTTGTTTATCAAATACCCGCCAAAATAGTGCACTTTATACGGCAAGTGAAAGAGGACGGGGCAATCAGTGTGCTTAATGGGGCTTCGATGCCAATAAATCGTTGGGTTATGAATATGCATGGGCTACTATCGACACAAAACAGGAACAATTATTGATCTACTACCGAGAGATGAACGAAGAAGAGGCGGGTCTTATCAAGATTCATGAGTACAAGATCGGTAAAAATGTAAAAAGATTCGAAGAGAAGTTCTGAATAAGAAAAGTGTACACGATGTTATGGACCTAATATGCATTTGGAGTGTACACGATGTGTTGAGCTTTTTTGTGTACACGATGTTATGAACCTTACCACATACTCAATGAGGCAATTGGAATCAAGAAAAATTTTAAAATCTAAAATTAAGTGCTCATCTTGACAAAGATTATAACCATTTGGATACTTTATAAATTATGAGAAGAGTGAGGGGGTAATTCATACATGTCCAAAAGTTCATCAATCTTTAAAACGCCAGAAGGTCAAGCTAAATATTTGGCTGCTTATGATGCCACTCTTGCACTTTGGCCTGTACCCTATGAATCTCTTGATGTGCCCACACGATTTGGCAGTACCCATATCATTATTAGCGGACCGAAAGACGCACCGCCATTAGTACTTTTACACGGTGCAAACGACAGTGCTACCGCATGGTACCCCAATATTGCTGATCTAAGTCGTAACTATCGCACCTATGCGTTAGATACTATAGGCGACGTGGGTAAAAGCGTAGCTGGTCATTAGTCCAATTCATTTTTTACGGGCGGACTTCGGGCAACATCATATAACACAGCATATTTGCTTGGGGCTAACGCCCGATACTTTTTATTATTTTCTGGCGAGAATGATATTTAAAATTAAATTTCTCTGATACTATCCAATTTTTATCAAAGATTAAAACTTGATTTATTATATTTCCCAACAATTGAATTAATTCAGGATCAAATTTAAATATTTTGAAAAGTATGTATGCAGAAAAAAACCGGATTTTAAAACGGAAATAACAGATGGATCAAAGATAGTAGAAATAGATTTGGATAGTGATATATGCCCGAGTTGTGGACTGAAAAAAGATTGTAAATTTCGGCCGCTGTGCCTATACTGTTACCACAGATCGACAGTGAGTGCTGTATAATTTTTCATATTATTAATAATGCATGAATCGCAAATGCATATGACAGTTCGTGAAATTGTGGATGTGATGAATAACCATCCAATCAATAACAGAAACAGAGTTTTTACCAATAAAAGCATGGGGAATATCCTGAAAAACATTTCAAGAAAGAAGTATAGATTGCTTATCAAGGGGAGAAAACGAGATAAAACGATCAACAGAATATTAATGTAATGTACATAAATCACACATCATCAATAGTCCTGCCAGATAACCGCAGGCTTTCCAGTGCATTCAGAACAGCATCCAGGGTTTCGCTATCCAGTGTGCTAAAATCCTCGTCTAAAAACAAGGATTCCAGTCTCGAGCGCCCGCTGCTCAGTTCAGACAGTGCCAGGGCCACCGACATGCTGACAAGGAATGAGTCACCACCGGTCAGGGTCTTGATAAGGCGTTTCTCACCTGCATTCCACTATTAATCTATGAAATCAGTGCAATCTGTGTCTCAAAATTCCGGGCACTATAATCAATTAGCATTTAATTTGAAAGAGAAATATCAATTTTGGGCTCATTTGAATGATGCCATCTAATGAGTTCTAGATCCTTCTTATTAACTCCCGGTCGATCGCAGTTTCTGATTCCCAGAAAATTTCTTATAAAAATAAAATGTCCACATCTTTAATCTTCTTAAAATCCTTATCCATTGTAGCCACTGTCAATTCATAATACTTAGCTGTGCTATATTGATAAGCATCATCAAAATCCAAATTTAGATTTATCTTTGCATTTATTACTTCCATATACAATTTTATTGGTAATGAGATAAGTTGGATATTTGGTATGACATCTTCAATGAATTTCTGAAAAATATCTTCTTTAGCATATCTAAACATGATTACACCAATAGAGTGAAAAGAAAAATCTGTTATATTAAGAATTCCAATATTGTTATTTAAGAACATCTTACATTGTTCCTTTTTATCCTGACTCAAAAGGATTTCCAAAAAATACATTTGTATCAACTAAAAACGTCATCTCCACTCCAAAGATTTGTGTTGTAACTCAACAGAAGTAAATTTCTCGCGTATCTCTAGTAAACCTCCTTCCCAATCAAACTCTAATTTTTTTTCGTTTCTCAGTTTACCTTTATACTTTATTGATAAAAAATCTATATAATCTAAGACTTCTCTTCTTAGATATTCTGGGAGTTCTTGCATTCTCACCTCAATTTCTTTTCCGTAGATATTCTTCACTTCCTTCTTATAAAAATATATTTCAAATAACTTAAGAATATCCCTTCATATTTAATAAGATCAATAACATGCTGAGCAAATAGTATCCACTTTAACCGCAGGCTTTCCAGTGCATTTAAAACAGCATCCAGGGTCTCGCTGTCCAATGTGCTAAAGCCCTTGTCTAAAAACAGGAATCCAGCCTTGATCGCCCGCTGCTTCGTTTGGACAGTGTCAGGGCCAGCGACAGGCCGACCAGGAATGACCCACCACCGGACAGGGTCTCAACCGGGCGTTTTTCACAAGGGGTTATCATTAAATACCAATAAATATATATTGGTATCTATGACAACAAATACCAGTCCACAAATAAATGTTCGGTTGCCTGTCAAATTACTTTCAGCTGCAGAACAATATGTAGAAAACTACGGCTACAGAAATATGCAAGAATTGATTCTTGAAGCTATCCGGGATAAAATATTCAGAGAAAAAAAATATGACGAAACACTTTCTGAAAGGGAAGTAGAATTAATAGAAAAACTGCTAACTATGTCCATTGAAAAAGGTAAAATAGAAAATAATCAGGCTATCCTAAAGGCTTTGCAATGAAATTTGAACTGGTAGCTACAGAATTCTTTATCAGGCAAATAGAAAAACTGGATGAAAAATCTAAGAATCAAATAAAAGAAAAAATCCAGTTGATTTCATCCAAACCATTCCGATTCAAACGACTCTATTCAAAAACCGTACATAATGTCTTCAGGGTAAGATTGAATATTCAAAATAAAGAGGTCCGGCTTATCTATACGGTTCTGTTGCCAAATATCATTTTAATCTGTTTATTAGACCGAAAAAATGGTTATAAGGATTTAGAAAAATATTTAGAAAAATTAGTGTAGAAATAGTCAGCATAAGAATCTTAAACTTATATATCGCCATCAGTAGTGGGGAATATTCTTTTTCTATTGTCAATCAATAGTTTTTAAGTTTAACACCCAAAAAACACTAGATTTGTACAACAAATCCGACCTCTGAATTCCATACTTGCAACCGAAAGTCAACTATCACAGAATATAGATTCCAAGCATCAGCTGATGATCAGTTATTTTCTTGTAGTATATCAAGTATAACTTGATATATCGAAAATGCTCACTCCGTTCAC
>JAIOQW010000348.1 GCA_021108405.1 Methanosarcinales archaeon | reverse complement strand
CCAAACCTCAACCTCCCCTTCCGTCAATGTTTCATCCTCTTTTATCTCCACAAAACCATCTGCATGTGCAATTGAAGTGATCAGACCGGATCCTCTAAACGTAGGATATGCAACCCCGTCAGTTAATTTAACCGGAAGGTATCGACGCATCCCATATTCCGAGTCCGCTTTCTCTGATAATCGTGCACGTCTTATTGTCTTAATAAACTCAAGACGTGCCATTTTTCTCAACATTGGAAACAACAGGACATGAGCACAGACTAAACAGGATGTCACATTTCCCGGCATACAGAGAATAGGTTTTCCATCTATTATACCTGCAAGCATCGGCATACCCGGACGCATTTTGACTGTATGGAACAGTACTTCCCCCATCTCAGAGACAATAATAGGCATGAGGTCCTTCTTACCTGAAGAAATACCTCCCGAAGTTATAATGACATCATATTTCATCGCCTCTATTATCTTCTTTTTTATAAGTTTAATGTCATCACTTGCCGTTCCCATAAAAATTGGCAAACATCCCGACTGCTTAACTATTGCACTGAGTGTCAATGAGTTCACATCATTGATACGTGAAAGCTCATCTCCGGTAGAGAGAATCCCAACATCAGGTGTATCATATACCAAAACGTTCCTGATACCCAGTGTTGCGATGATTCCAATATTTCTTTCATGCAAGATGCAACCACTATTCAGTATCTTCTCTCCATCTGGTATATCACACCCTTTTTTTGAAATATGCGATTCTATTCCTGATTCGTACGCTATTACATCATCTTTGAGTCGTTGTGTTTTTTCAACCGGAATAACGAGATTTGCTCCCTCTGGAATCTTCGCACCGGTTGCAACCCAGACGCACTCACCATCTCCAATTACCACATCTTGATCGTCTCCGGCATGCATCTCTGCTACAAGTTTGAACCTTCGACCATTGAGATCCTTAATTGCATATCCGTCCATTTCCGAGCGATCAAAAGATGGAACATCAATATCTGAAATTATATCCTCTGCTAAGACAGATCCGAGCGAATCGAATACATCCACACGGATTCTCCTATCATAAGAAAATCTATCTAACATTTCCTTTGCATCATCTACACAAATCATTGTATCACATAATCCTACTTTGTTTAAACAGCGTTCCTATTTCCTCCCCTTCGACAATCCTCTTGATCACATCATCCTTGTCCCCATTTGCGATAACAAGATCACACCCTGCATCTATGCATATCCTTGCAGCATCGATCTTTGTTTTCATCCCACCAACAGCAAGTCCGGATTCAGTTTTATCTGCCATAACCTCAATTTCCGGTGTTATTGCTGTAACTGTCCTGATCAACCTCGCACTTTCATTATCTCTTGGATTGCTATCATATAAACCATCAACATCTGTCAGAATGATAAGAAGATCCGCACCCGTATCAACAGAAACCATCGCAGAGAGACTATCATTATCACCAAACGTTTTACTTATCTCATCTGTAGCAACTACATCGTTCTCATTAATGATCGGAGTGACATTCAACCTCAGGAGTTCACGTATCCCATTTCTCATATTCTCATGTTTCGTCTCATCTTTAAAATCATCATAAGTAAGGAGGATCTGGGCAACAATCCCACCGTAATGTTCAAAAGCACGATGATACACCTCCATAACCTTGCTCTGTCCGATCGCAGCGCAAACCTGTCTTAAAACAATATCCGAAGGCCTCTTTTGAAGAGAAAGTTCATTACACCCGAGCCCGATCGCACCTGAAGTAACAATAATCAACTCCTTTCCCTGCCTCTTGAGCTCGGATATCTGCTGTGCGATACTCTCGATCAATACGTAATTAAGACCCTGCCCCTCACTGGCAAGTGTGTTCGTTCCTATCTTAACAACAATCCTATCCGTTTTAAGTGATCTCATATCTCATACCACCTGTTGGTGGGTTAACTTTTTAGTACCATTAGCATAATCACTGACGATCTGCCCGTCTCCTATCAACTTGTACTTATATATCGTAAGACCCTCAAGTCCCACAGGTCCGCGAGAGTGGATCTTACCAGTCGATATCCCAAGCTCGGAACCAAGCCCATATCTGTATCCATCAGAGAACCTTGTTGAGCAGTTCCACATTACTGAGGACGAATCCACTTCATTTAAGAAGCGCTGTGCCTTCTTCTCATCAGATGTTACTATCGCGTCAGTGTGATGACTACTATACCTGTTTATATGATCTATCGCATCCGTAAGCGAATCAACGGTCCTGATCGATAGAATAAGGTCATTGTACTCACATTTCCAGTCACTTTTTGATGCTTTAGTACACTCGATAACCCCCTTTACTCTCTCATCTCCCCTCAACTCAACATTTTGTTCATCATATCTTACCTTGATCATGGGCAGGAATTTATTAGCAACATCTTTGTGAACAAGGAGGGTTTCCATCGCATTGCAGACCGCAGCATACTGACACTTAGAATCAAATGCAATATCAACCGCCATATCGAGATTTGCCTCATCATCAACATAAACATGACATATCCCTTCCGAATGTCCCATCACAGGGATTTTCGTGTTTTGCTGTATGTATTTCACAAGCGCGCCACTGCCTCTTGGGATTATAAGATCGATATCGTTGTCAAGTTTCAGCAACTTACGCACATCCTCTCTCGTCTCGATAAGCTGGATTGAATCAATAAAGACCGCATCCTGCTCAATTGCATCTTTTATCAGGTTAAAAAGGATTCTATTACTACCTCTGGCCTCAGAACCTCCTTTTAAAACGACCGCATTCCCTGACTTGATACAAAGTGTTGTGATCTGGACGAGTGCTTCAGGTCGTGACTCAAAGATCACACCAATAAGACCGATCGGAGTTGAAACCTTATAAAGCGTTAGCGACTCATCAAGTTCGGTTGCAAAAAGAACTTTTCCAACAGGGTCTTCAAGTTCCATCACAGATCTGACACCCTCAATTATCTCATCGATCTTTTTATTGTCCAGTTCAAGCCTTTTTATAAGCACTGGTGTGAGTTTTGCCCTTTTTGCCTTCTTTACATCTTTCTTATTCGCGCTAAGTATCTTATCTCTATTCTCATCCAGGTTATGAGCTACACGCTCAAGTGCACTATTCTTTGCCTTTGTAGATGCAGATGCAATCCCAAGTGTTGCCTTATTGGCCAGTTTTACCTGTTCTTTGATTGTCATTCTTATTCTCCTTATTTATTAAATTACATTATCACATGAACTGAAGTTGCTTTAAATTTCAATATTACTTTATCTCCCTTCTTCAATTCCAGATCACGCGTTGCGAGTCTTGTTATATCAACTGATATCTCATCTCCACCGACATCGACCAAAACCCTCATCAAAGGACCATTTGGGAATATGGTAATGATTCGACCGGCGATCTCATTTCTTGCACTCGTTTTCTGGTCAGACTTCATTAAAATGATCTCTTCCGGTCTAACACACGCTTTCACATGTGTTCCTTCGCCGGATGGTATAAGGACCGTAGTCAACTCGAAATTTTCTGTTGAGATTTGCATCACTCCACCTTCCTCATCTAATGTAGTGATCTTTCCATTAAAAATGTTCTTCATACCAATGAACCTTGCCACAAATTCTCGTTGGGGCTTATAAAAGATCTTCTCCGGTGTTCCAACCTCCTCAGTCTGTCCATTATTCAGGACCGCTATCCGGTCACCAAGCATCATGGCTTCCACCTGGTCGTGCGTCACATAGATAGTCGTAAGACCTACATCTTTTTGTAACTGTTTCATCTCATATCTCAACCGTTCACGAACCATCGCATCCAAATTGCTCAGTGGTTCATCCATGAGTATACATTCCGGTTCTGTTACAAGTGCCCTGGCAAGTGCGACTCGTTGTTGTTCTCCACCGCTCAATTTCATTGGATTCTTGTTATCAAACCCATCAAGACCAACGAGTTCCAGGGCTCGTTTCACTTCATTTCTATTATTCTTTTGTTTATGTCTCGCTTTTAAACTGAATTCAACATTCTCATAGACGTTCAAATGTGGAAATAATGCATAATTCTGGAATACAAAGCCAATCCCCCTCTTATGGGGTGGTACATCATTTATTCGTGAGCCATCTACATAGATATCTCCTCGATCCTCCCTTATAAGTCCTGCAATTATTGAAAGTGTTGTTGTCTTTCCACAGCCGGATGATCCGAGAAGGACGAACATCTCCCCTTTTTTTACATTCAAATTTAACGATCTTAATACCTCTGTTTCCTTAAAGGACTTGCAGATGTCATTTAATTGGATCATTGTACCTCCCAAGATATTTAAAAACAATAAGCGTTGCAAAAGCAGAGACTATCAATAGTAAAGAAAGAGCGACAGAAGCATCGAGATTACCTGATAATGCATGCATATAAATCCCGATCGTCATCGTCTCGGTTTTGTATGGAATACATCCGGCCACCATTGCAGTTGCTCCGAACTCGCCAAGAGCACGAGCCCATGTCATAATAATACCGGATATAATTCCATTACGTGCAAGTGGAAGTGATACCTTTCTAAATGTATAGAATTCTGATGCTCCGAGTGTTCTTGCAGCTGTTAATATGTCTTGATCGATCGATTCAAATGCAATCCTTGCTGATCTTATTAAAAAAGGAGATGCGACAAATAGTTGTGCGATGATTATTCCCTTTATCGTGAAAATTACATCGAAATGGCTAAAGAGCCCATGTCCCCCAAATGCGATGAGAATCGCAAGACCGCAGACTAACGGTGGCGAAATGATTGGAAGATCGATCAATGTATCAAGAATGATCCTACCTGTAAATCGCCTTGTAGCAAGAAGGTATGCAACAGGGATCCCGAAGATAAGAGCAAGAATAACAACGGCGATCGAGGTCTCAAGGCTGATGATGATGGATGATAGAATTTCCGGAGATTTGATATTATCGATAAATTCACCTAATGATGTTTCGGTAAGAAGACATGCGATTATCGCTGCGATAAAGCCAAAGTAGATACCTGCTATAAGAGATATTAGAATATGAAAGAAAGAATTCTGATGCATAAAATGGAATCGTTGTTCGAACAAATCATATCCCTCTATTCTTCATCTCTCCATTACCAGAAACTCTATCGAATCCTTAAACTGCTTCACCTTACCAACACCCTGTGCGATCTTTGACATCATCATCTGCTCATCCACCACGTCTATCCCGGCAATCATATCCACACCATAATCAAATAGAACATCAGACATCGGTGTGCTCGGACCCATAATGATCGTAAATCCCTGACTCAGTTCTAATAATCGCTCAATTGACTTGTTGATTATAGCTGTACTCGTTATTACAACAATATCTGCCTTTGGAATTATGTGTTCTGATGCGGTATCCGGTAAATCCCCTTTTTTTGGTTGCTTCTCTATTACCCATAGTTCATCTGCAATTATCCGTAATTCATCTACAACAGGAAAATGTCCGATCATCGCTATCTTATTGCCTGGTGCATTTTCAAGTAGAAAATCAGAGACATTCAATTTCTTACCTCGCGGAGTGATCAGCGAGTTGAGTGCTGCAAGACCCAGGCCTGCCTCTATCATATTCCACGATTTTAAATATTCGGCGAGTCCAAGTGCGGTTTTTTCAGCCAGCCTCCCGACGTTCCGTACCATTTGATCATGTGGCGAGCCAAAATTCTTCGCAACTCCACAGTTCCTGCTCGAAACACCGATCCATGTATAACCAACATGAATATCCTTTACTTGTGCATCTGTTTGATCCTGGATCAGATCTTCTATCAATTTCATCGTATTCCCTCTGATTAACGTTATGTGTTATTGCCATATTCAACGAATATCATGATGTTCGTGAAATGGATATAAATATATTTCGGTTTATTTTACCAATAAAGTTAAGTTAAAATGGTTACTTTTGTTTAATATACCATTCCACAAGTGCAATTTGGAACTATATATGACTGCCACAGAGGACGCGGAGGATTGTAGATGATTGTTATTTTTCTCTGCGTCCCTCTGCGGTTTTTCGAATCGTCCCAGAAAATAATACAAAGTCTTTGATTATGACGTGTAACGTTAAAAAATCAAAGACTTTTCGACGAACTCGGATATTGCATGTGTTTTGAGATTGTTAACATGATAACCATATAACTATAATCTCCTGAAGATCAGCAGGGGACATCATATGTCCTCTTACTGGAATATCTTCTAACCAGTGATAAATAGCATCCTGGAGTTCTGTTGTGGTGACTGCGGTCCCACCCTCTGATTCTTCACCAATCCATTCATTTTTCCAATCATCCGTATTTTCGTATCCACTTCAAATTAGAGGGTAACTGGCACTATTTCAAATCGAAAAGCAACATTACAAGTAGATTGGTAATAATTCCAAGATTAATATGATTTTCATCACTTTACCCG
>JAIOQW010000033.1 GCA_021108405.1 Methanosarcinales archaeon | reverse complement strand
ATACGCTGCCTGAAAATCTGTGTTCATCTGTGTTTATCTGTGGTTTCATAAGATTCACCAACACGAATTGTAACGGTCTCGATAATATACTCATGAAAATCCGACCGAAAGGAGGATTTTGTTCTATACTAATCCGTAACTGTTTGACCAGATTGCCTGTTATCTCAGGAATAAAAGATTCTTCGAATGCAATTGCAAATATTTAATATATTTTTGAGTTTTGGGACCGTGTCGAATCATATATCTAACGATATTGTATGGTTGACTCGACACTAGGAGGGTTAAATTTTTTATTGTTAGGTATTTGGAGCGCTTTCTAAAATACATCTGGAAATAACTTCACCGCAAAGAATTAGTTCAATATATATATTAAGGTGATTTGAAAAAGTCGGTTGGGTCGTAGATCATATAGAGGGGAGTCATCATATTATGATAAAGGAAGCAACAGAAGAAATTCTGGTTGTATATAACGTATATATTTTCATGGCAACAATTCAAAAATTATTTATCAAATCAAGTATTCATTAATTCAGTGCAAAGCGACATCCTTTCATACGGGAAATCTTACAACAATAAGCCAACTCTCACAGTTAAATCTATATTCAGAGATAATAATAATTGGAGTGCATTTCAACTATTAGAAAAAGCCAATCTCAGAGTGGACGGTTAGTTGCGGGTGCTGTTGTAGTGTTGCATCCATTTTCGAAAAACATGGGATGCGAGATATTCGATCATATGAGAACGTGGATAATCCTATTATTAAGGTGAATATATGATTAAAATTGAAAAATTCAAAGAAACTGTACATGTCCGAAGTTATCATCCTGATGTGGATGTGGAAGATGTGGTTGAAGTAAAAAATCTTCCTTTGGTTAGATTTTCCTCTCATGAACGTCCTTTTTTTATGTTTGAGAACCATTGCCAGAATCCTGACTGTGATTGCAACGAAACCATTCTCGCTTTTAACGAAATAGATGAGATGGGAGCTAAAGTTGCGAATCCAATAACATTTGATATCTCTCTGGATCATTTTACGTGGCAGGAGAAAAGAAAAATAAAACTGCCAAAAAAATTTCAATCTCTCGTTGATGAGTTCATTAGCGATCTCTCTGATGAAATGAAGAGTGAATTTAAGGCGAATTATAACAATACGAAAGCAGAGTCACGCAATATAGCAAAGTTCGAGATGCCTGTCGAAGATGTCTATGCTGGAAAAATGGTGTCGTACGCTGCCGTTTTTGGTGATGACGGAAGTATATTGTCCGGGGGAACAGGAGTTAGTTTCCTTGTCGAATATAAAGAGCTAAAATTGTTTGTCGATGACCAGTATTGTATTGATCCTATGTGTAAATGTGATGCAGTTCGCCTTGTCTTTCTAAAGATAAATAAAGGAACTGGAATTGGTTATGACCTGTTTACCATTAAAGTATCTTTTCAGAATGAGATTAAAATTGATGATAAACGTACCAGATATACAAAAGAAGAGATCAAAAAGATATATGATCACTGGCTGAAGTCTGATCCGCAGATTATGGACCTCTTAGAAACTCGATGCAGGAAGATGAAAGGGGTTGGTCAAAGTTTAGTTGAAAGGCATCTCTCTAAGAAGCTGCATAAGCACACCGCGGATGTAGGGCAAAAAAAGATTGGTCGCAATGACCCATGTCCATGCGGCAGCGGGAAAAAATACAAGAAATGCTGCGGTAAACCAAAATGAGCCTGAAATAATCACATCTACCACATACATCTACCTGATATTCACAGATCAAAAGAAAATACCCGTGCCACGGCGGTGGGTTCAGTTTCAGCGAACAAGGCAGAGAGGACACAGGTGTTTTAACGAGTTCTGGAAGGATATCTTATACTACTCTTCTAAATAGCCTTTGGCGAAAACATACTCCTACCCAAGACACCGTTCAATATCATCAAGTGTATAAAGCAAAAACTTATTCTGTTTAGCAAACTCTCTGAAAAGAAGTAGTTTAAGAGCAGAAAAGATATCGCTCCCATACAATCCCTGCTCCTGGGCTGCCACATAATATTTTGGAATACCTCCAAAAACGGTATACCATCGTACCTGGTCCTCTATTGATGTAACACCTATCTCCACAAGCATTTTAGCTACATTCTTGAACAATAGCGGCTTTAGCACATATTTTTCCGTAGCTCTTCCGAAAAGAGGTTCCTTACTATCAGAGAATATTTTATTCATTAGTGTTATGTGAGAACCTGCGGCAATTACATGAACCTGAACTTTATCTATATTTCTGTCAAGTACTTTCTGGAATTCAGAAAAAATACTCTCATCCACATATTTAAAGTTCTGGAACTCATCAAAGAAAATAACTGTGTTATTGCTCACATTGTTTAATAAAAATTCCAACCATTCATCGAATTTTAATATTGTTGGAAAAATCTCAATCCTAGTTCTGGCAATCTCAGATAACTCCTCCAAAAGTAATGAAATTTTTTTTCTGCCTATGAAAAAGTAAAGATGCTCTTCATTTTCACATAATTTTTTCACAAGCTCTGTTTTCCCAACCCTCCTCCTTCCGGTAAGTATTGTGAAATGTGTTGATATCTCACACAATTTACGGATACGTTCAAGTTCTTTTAACTCAGTCTCACGGTTTTGGAATTTCATTGATGTTCTATAATACAGATTGGTATCATACTATTTGGTATTATCTATAAGTTGTATGCGAAAGTGGTTTTGGAATCAAGCAGATGAAACAAATCATGTTCTGCTTTTCTTATTATTAGCTTTGATTCTTACTTTAGAGGGGGTGGTGATAGTCTATGATCCGGATGTTATTTGAGATTAAATGGATTGATAGGCTGTGGTTCTGATGGGCAGTGACTCTCGTTGCCGACTCGCTTGAAAGCGCCGCAGCCCTGGACTCCCTTGGCGGTACGGCCGATCCCTTCAGCAGTCAGGCCCTTCGTCATGACCATCCTTCTCATCCACAACGGTTCCATTGCATTTCATGAATATATTTGAAAATTACGTAAAATCACTTCAAATTCAATATTGAAGACCGGGCACGTATAATATTCACCTAATAAATTCAATATGTTGAATAAAATTGTATTCGTTTTGGTGAGATGTTAATGCTTCTATAGCCTTTTCTCTATTCTGTTTAAGAATACAAATGTCTTTTCTTCCTTGAGAATTATATTCCTTTAAAAAATTATCTTTCACTAAACTTCTGACAGCATCCATATATAGATCAATTTCATGTTTAGGTCTACCTTTGCACAAATCCCTTTTAGCTATGTGTTTATCACACCATCGATTTTTATAACATATTTTCCATATGATAAATAATTCATATTTCGAAAAACCACAATTCATTAGTAATATAACGTTCTAAGGTGTAAATGAATTTGTTGTACATTTCATTTAACAGGGTGTTCAAATATCTTTAAATATAATAAGTACTATGAGTATAATGTGTATAATATACTAATATAATAATTTGTATGATATAAAAACGGAAGCACATTAAATAGTTTTTAATATAGGAGTTAACTATTATGGCACTAGAAGACTTTCTCGGAGATACTTCCGAACTTGAAATCATAGATTTCCTTGCAGAAAACATGGACAATTCTTACAACCAGACAGAAATTAGCGAGTTTACCGGACTTTCAAGAACCACCGTAAACAAAAAAATCCCTGAGATGATCCATAACGAGATCATAGAAATAAATGAAGAGTTGGGCAATTTAAAAACATATCAATTATCAGACAATGAAATAGTAAAAATGTTAGTTAGTGCTTCACTGGCACATAGCTTTAAACAAGCTGAAAATCCATTAGGAGAAAAAGAATCGGAAGAAACAATAAGAAGGATGATAGGTTCTTCTTCATTTAGTGAACTGAATAGGTTTTATGTTGAACCTATATGCGATTTCATAATAATGTCGATTGATCAAGAAAAAAGCATTCGGATGAAACCTGAAAAAAGGACAAGATCACCAATTTTATTACCAGCATAGGGAATATTAATGAGAGACGAACCAAGTGAAATAACGGAAGAACAACAAATCTCAGTCTTTAGAACTGCTTTATTCACAAAAATATATGCGACAAATGTTCAATTATCAAATACTGAAATTGATTTTCGTATAGAATTATTTAACGAAAAGTTTCAAGTAGAAGACGGTTGGGCCTTTCATTCCGACGGTTTAGTAATTTTAACGAAAGAAGCAGCTAAAAAATTGCTAATTAATCTGGATAAGGAATTAAAAGCATATGAAAAAGAATATGGGGAAATTAAAGTAAGTGATGAGAGAATGGAGATGCAGTATTTATTATAATTTTATTTGAATTTTGAAGAGTATGGATTTTACTGTCCTTATCAGCCTGAATTAATAAATGAAGCTGGAGGGCATTTTCATTATTTAATAAATAACACAGTTGCTATTGTTTGCCCACGTTTTTGTATTTAAGTACAATCCTGTCTTACTGTAATGATTAAAAGTAAAAGTCATTCTACAGGAACTTGCAATATGTTCGCTATTAACATTTTTCACACCACATTCTTGTTTAATATATTGTGAAAACGCTTTCAGAAAATCATGTCCATTGCATAATTGCCATGGGTTAGGATTAGTATCTTTCAAGGCCTTCATTCTATCTAAAATAATTGATTTATCAGTAATTTTTGCATTAGGTGATTTATACAAAACTCTAGAAAAATATTGTTCAAAATCTATTTCAAGATTTACGAATGATATTAAGTCTTGAAATCCTGCTTCAAATTTATATTCTAAATCTTCTTCTTCATTAAGCCACTTTAAATAGCATATTTGTTCAATTGAAACTATAATGTTATTTCTTATATCGGAATGTTTTTCTTTTGGTAAATCAGTATATTCATATATCAATGCACTGAATACTTCGTCCTCTGAAATAAGTATCATTTCCATGTCATGGAAATCTGTTAAAAAAACATTTGCTTTTTTATATGGTTTTGCTCTCAATTGAACAAAATCAGCATCTCTAATTCCGATAATAAGCTGGGAATTTTCAACCAATTTTCCAACACATTCTTCAAGTTTAAACTTACCTCCAGGAACAGTTTCAACTTTACAATTGCTTAAATTAAATAATTTTCTAAAAAGCTTTATATCGCTTTTACCTTCTAAAAGAACAAAAACAATTCCCTTACTATTAGGATGCGAAATATCAAGTAGCAATTCATCTAATTTATCTTGATATGTAATATCTTGTTTTTTCATTAGACATCATCTTTTTCTAGATTATAAACTAAATCCCACCTACCATTTATGATTGATGGCGAATGTGTTGCAATTAAAACTTGGATATTTTGAATTTCAATAATTCTCAATAAATCATTAAGGAATTCTTTTTACCAATTAACATGAAGTGATATTTCAGGCTCGTCAATTAGAACGAGATTATTTTGTTTTGCATTAAATATTAATTCAAAAAGTAAAACGACCTCATGCTGTTCTCCTGATGAAAGTTGAGTTAATTCTAATTCTTTACCTCTGTTAGTCCTAAAATAAAACCCCTTCTCTTTATCAATTTGAATGGTCTTGTGTGTAAATCTTCTTACGTTTAAAATATTTGTAAATAATTCTAGTTTTTCAAGAATGTTATCAAATACACCCAATTTGATTTCCAAATCATTTAAATAAACTAAGAGAGCTTTTGAATCAGTTTCACTATATCCAAGAACCTCTTGCTTACTTTCATACAAATCCATTCTTTTTAACTTTTCCTGTTTTTCTTTAAGTTTATTGAAACGAACATTATACTCTTCCTCAGAAACTTTTCCTTTTAGTGATATCAAGCGATTCGGGTAACTGCTGTCAAGTTCTTGTGATTTTTTAATAGATTGTTGTGAATTATGTGAAATAAGTTGCTTCAGTTCTTTAGCATATGTTTGAATCGTTTCTATCATTATAGTTTTGTCTTCCTCTTCACTATATTTCTTGCCATAACTTTGAACCTTTCTAAAAAGTCTTTGCTCTTTTATTAAATTGACTTTTATTGAATCTAGAATTTCATTTACTTTTTTTGTTTTAATCTTTAAAAGATTTTTACTTACTTCGTCGGGTAATTGGTCTGCATACTCAAAAATATCATCAATTGTTAAGATTTTTTCATTGCGAAGGTCAATCCATCTATCATCATCCATTCTGCTTATTGGTAGATATTTTGAAATTTTTCTTTGAAGGTTACTTTCTAACTTGTCAGAATAATTAAATATTTCAATCTCTTCATTGTTTTGACTAAAGACAAAATTGACATTCAGTTTATCCTTTTCTAACTTTTTGGAAATAACAATGGAGATATTATCATCTAAGGAAATAATAATTGTTTCAAATAAGAGTTTATGAAAAAACAGAAATTTTCTATTGAATAAATTAAATATTATATTCAATATCATCCTATTTTCCGCACATTTGAGAATGCTTAAACTCGATTTATTTTTAGTAGAAAAA
>JAIOQW010000189.1 GCA_021108405.1 Methanosarcinales archaeon | reverse complement strand
TATCCTTATGCTGCTGCCTTAATTATTTTCTTAACCACTTCAGTCTTGATTCCCGGGATCATGGTCATGATCTCTTTACTCAGTACATCTATAAATGATGCTGTCTCTGTGACATTTATACCTATCACAGTGATAGGCTGCAGATCTTTAATATACCGTCTGAGTAGTGCGGCTGTCTGTTCAACTCCGAAATCATGCTGGGAAACCAGTGATAATTCCTGTGACAGGTCTTTTTCCTTAAGCACAACTACTTTTCCTATATCCTTTATAGTGTGAACAGCATCAACTATGATCAACCTGTCTCCTTCCTCAATGTATGAGATCATATCAAATCCGATAACTCCAAGTTCAAGCATCTCAAATCCCCGGAGTTCGGGATGGTCCTTTAGCTCATTATAGAGAAAAGGCCCTATCCCATCATCTCCTCTAAGGATACTTCCGACAAAGATTACTTTAGTTGTCATTAATGCATATGTTCAATGAATAACCGCTGCCTGTTTTCACCAACAGCATGGACAGAACAGGATAAACACGGATCAAAGCTCCGTACGATATGTCCTGCCTCCAGCATACTGTCCTTGTGTCTTAACTGGACTCCAAGCAGTGCCTGCTCTACAGCTCCTTTATTCCCATTCGAATCCTGGGGTGAACAGTTCCAGGTAGTTGGAGTGATTATCTGATATCGCTTAATAACAGAATTCTCTATTTCTACCCAGTGTCCGAGTGCACCTCTCGGGGCCTCTGCAAGTCCTATGCCCTTGCCGTTCTCGATATCACGAAACGGATAATACATTGGCTTTGTCAGGTCGATCTCATCTGCCCATTCCATTAATTTTGGTAGAATTACCAGGTTTTCATGCAGTCTGGCCAGTGTCCTGGTAAAGGTATTAATTCCAAAGGTCTTGACCAGGTCTGTTATCAATGGGTCATCATTCACCATCATCCGTGCCAGTGGTCCGGCTTCTACTACCTGTCCCGAATACCTGGGTGCTTTTATCCACGAATATGCACCATCTTTGTTCGGAACAGGTTTTGTTATCCCATCCGAAGGATTTCTAGACTGCTGCTCTGTTTCATAATATGAATGGTCTGTATACTCCTGGATATGACTTACATCTAATTTGTTATATTTTCCATTCTCAAGAAAACCTGGTTTAAACAGCCATGAATCATCACCGGTATGCCCAAAACCATATGCAAGGAAGTTATTTGGGGTTGTTCCCCCTAATTTATGAAGTCCGAGATCCTGACCTACTTTAATGAACAGACCCACATCACTATTGGCAAATCTATCATCTTTCATCAGTTCCAGGACATCTCCTGTTGATCTTAAGCTAAGCCAGTCCTCAACAGCAATCCCATTTAATATTTCACGTTCAATGAACTCTTTTACTTCCGAGAGCATTGAGACTACTTTGTTTATCTCGATCTGTTTGGGAACGCATGTAACCCCTCCAGGCACAGCATGCATAGGATGCGGGAATTTTCCGCCAAATGTTGCCACAACGCTGTGCAGTGGTATTCTTGCTTCTTTTAAGACTGCCTTTAAATGAGGACTTTTCAGCGGATTGAACCTGTTTACAAGTTCATCATAGAGTTCATAGTCCTTATATGCCTTATCTACCAGATCAGGGCCCCACATAAAGTAAAAATGAGTTACATTACTTACAATAATGTTTGTCCCAAGCACTATATCACGTATCAGTTCGGCGTTTTTGGGAATCTCGAAGTTTGCTGCTGATTCTAATGCATAAGCACCGGCAGTTCCATGGGATACCGGACATACACCGCAGGCCCTTTGCGACATCCTCATTGCATCAAAAGGTCTTCTTCCTATGAAGATATTTTCAAGTCCTCTATATACAAAGCCCATGCATCTTGCATCTTCTACTTTGTTGCTGTCATCAATAGTAATTTCTATAGCCAGGTCCCCTTCTACTCTATTGAGCGGATCTATAACGTGTGTGTGGTGCATTATTATTTACCCCCGTGGATTACCTTATTTCTTGCATCTATTTCTGTCTGCAAACTTACTGGCAGATCAAGTGTTTCTTTATCAAATGGGAACATTTCTTCCGGAAATCCGGGATCACAGCAACCTATACACGGTGCTCCGCTTCTGGTACAGGTTGATACACCGTTCCACAACCTGATATTGCAGTCTGCATTGGTGGTGCGTCCTTTACACCCAAGTGAAGCTGCCAGACAGCCCAGTTCAGTAAAATCTTTTGCCCACAGCCCGTGTTCAAGGTATTCACACAGTTTACATCCTCTATGTACCGTTTCTTCAAAGAAGTCCAGAGGGCGGTTATATTGATCAAGCCTGATGGCTCTTCCCATCCTGAAGGACTGGAGTGTGCCCAGCACCCAGTCCGGATGTGTCGGACATCCCGGAATGTTAACTACAGGCAGTCCTAGCATGGACATGAAGTCCTCGCCCAGCAGTCCGCCGATCTCATATTTTGTCCACTGCATTCCGACGGCACCAGTCTCGTTGGGTTCAGCAGCCGGGAGTCCTCCATAGGCGGCACAAGTTCCAACTGCGATAGTAAGCATTGCCTGATTGGCAAAGTTTGTTACCATTGAACGTACATCTTCCATTTCAAAGAAATCTCCGAACCCTTTCTTAGTTGGGATGGACCCTTCAAAAACAAAGATCTGTACAGGTATTTCTCCACTCAGACATTTATTGAACAGTTCCTGAGCATCATCTCCGAAAACAGGACTTAGTGTCGGATGATACAGTAGATTGATCTTGTTTCGCTCAAGAAAACCTAAAAAATCAGGTTCTGTTGCATTGATAACCGACATACTGTCCCCGGCACAGGTTTGACCCTGCATCCATATTAAATTAAATTCTTGCATTCTTAAACCCCCATATTCTAAATGGAATCAAATTCCTTTGCTTTATCTTCACCTAAAAATCCAGCCACTTTTGCTCTACATTGTTTGACACAGTCATCTTCGCTCATTTTATCAACAAGTTTTCCTGATGACGGACCAAATAATTTTATCATCAGTTCTTTACATTTATCTTTCTTAGACATATAGCACTAGCCCCCTGCTCATACTGTTTGGTTATCCTGATTGGATTCTTCTTAATTTTTTTTGTATTAATTTTATATCTCAGTAATCGTATATATGCTTTTAGTGGATTTTATGTATCTGTAAAACACGTGTTGAAAAATCTCAATTTATTAACACGCAGTTTTTCGCGGATTCATCATTAAGAAGGTGCTAATTACCCTTAGATTTAAAGTGGATACGAAGATAGAAATAATAATAATACTAAAGAGATACTACAAAAAAAAGAGGGGGAAATTAACTAATTAAGCAATATATTGAAAAGATCAAGACTATTGCCCGGGATATCAATAGAAACATCACTATTATGGAAATATGCGGTGGTCATACCAATGTGATCATGAGATATGGCATAAGGGATATACTGCCACAGAATATAAGATTGATCTCAGGTCCAGGCTGTCCGGTATGTGTAAGTTCACAATATGATATTGACTGTATGATCGAACTGGCACGAGCCGGAATTCCAGTTGCTACATATGGTGATATGCTAAGAGTCCCGGGCAGTATGCTTAGCCTGGAGGATATACGGGCCAGAGGAGGCAGGATATTTGAGATATATTCTACGACTGAAGTAATAAAATTGAAAAAAGAATGTCCTGATATAGTATTTTTTGCTATTGGTTTTGAAACTACTGCCCCTATGACAGCATATCTACTGAATTGCGGTGTCTGCTGTTATTCAGTCCACAAACTGATACCTCCTGCACTGCAGGTACTTGCATCAGGTGATGTGAAAATAGATGGTTTTTTAGACCCTGGCCATGTTTCAACAATAATTGGTGTTGATCCGTACCGGAAAATAAAGATGCCCCAGGTTATTGCAGGTTTTTCGCCTGAGAGGATACTCAGGGCACTGTGTATTTTAATGGAACTGATAAGAGACAATAAAAGGATCGTGATCAATGGATACCCTGAGGCAGTGAATGAACAAGGCAATAAGAATGCACAGGCTCTTTTGAATGAGCATTTTATTATTACTGACAGTGAATGGCGTGGTCTGGGTGTTCTGCCTATGTCGGGGATGGAAATAGCAGATAATAAGCTAAATGCAAAGCTGAAATATCAGGATATTCTTGATAATGTACCACAGCCAGAGGATACGCAATGCAGGTGTGGTGAAATACTTAAAGGGCTGATCGAGCCGGTTGATTGCCCCCTCTACAGGACAGTATGCACTCCTGGAAATCCCAAAGGTGCCTGTATGGTATCAACAGAAGGAAGCTGTGCAATATCATTTATACATGGGAGAGAACAAAATCCTCGCTAACGCTCGGATTTTATTGCCGACATTCCAGAGGAATGGGGATTAAAAATTGTGAAATATTTTCAGTGTATCAAATTATTTTTGATATACTATAAATATTTAAATAAATAAATGGAGAAGATATGAATACTGGAATTATAAATCTGGCACACGGCTCGGGTGGAAGGGAGATGCTTGAGCTTATACATAGTTTTGATTTTACTCATAGAGGCCAGTGGGAGAATTGTGATGATGATTCTGCATCTCTGGATATAGAGAACAATAATAAACTTGTCTTTACAACGGATTCGTTTGTAGTAGACCCTATTTTTTTCCCGGGTGGAAACATCGGGCATCTTGCGGTATGTGGGACTATTAATGACCTGGCTGTTATGGGTGCAAGACCCCTGGGTTTATCTCTCGGACTTGTTATTGAAGAAGGTTTCTCTAAACAGGATCTGGCTGTTATTATCAGATCAGTGATCAGGATATCAGAGGAAACGGGAATACCTGTGGTCACCGGAGATACTAAGGTAATGGAGAATGGCAAAATAGATAAGATCATAATCAATACATCAGGAGTAGGCATTGCTAAAAGTGAGGAATTACTGACCAGAGATATAGTGACCGGTGATAAGATCATATTATCAGGTGGTATTGGAGAACATGCTGTAGCATTACTTTCAAAAAAATTCGATTATGAAACAGATATTATTACTGATTGCAAACCACTAATCCATGAAATAAGTGCAGTCAAGGATCTAATAAAACTTGCAAAAGACCCCACACGCGGAGGCATTGCTGCAGTGCTGAATGAATTATGTGAAAAGCACTGTATAAGTTTTTTACTGGATGAGGAAGCCATCCCTGTTAAGCACCAGGTAAGAAAAATCACCCGGATGCTCGGGATAGAGGTTTATGAGTTAGCTTGTGAAGGACGGTTTGTATGCATTGCATCACAAGAGGAAGCAGGACTGGTTGAAAGCAGATTACAGGAGTTTAACACCGATGCGGCAATTATCGGCGAAGTAGTACATGATGAAGGAAACAGAGTAATTCTACAAACTTTACTTGGGAAAAGGATACTTCCTGTACCTTCGGGTCGGATTGTGCCGAGGATATGCTGATATCCCTCAATCGAATCATATATACAGTATGCCTTACATCGAGATATTCGTACCTTGAGGAGACTATCAAATGCTTGTAGTAGGAGTAGATGAAGCTGGAAAAGGACCGGTCATAGGATCAATGATGATCGCCGGAGTGGCAATAGATGAAGACCGGATGTCCCAACTCACAAAGCTTGGGATCAAAGACTCTAAATTACTCTCACCTATGAGGAGGAATTACCTGGCAGTAAAGATAAAAGAAGTCGCCAAAAATTTTTATATACTTGAAGTCAGTGCCAGGCAAATAGACGAATTCAGGAAGATCATGACCATGAACCAGTTGATGGTAATTTGTCATGCAAAAGTGCTAAAAGAATTAAAACCGGACAAAGCCTATCTTGATGCAGCAGACGTGAAAGAAGAACGTTTCGGACGTGAAGTTAAAAAAAATTACGGATCCTCTATTGAGATCGTAGCAAAGCATAAGGCAGACACTAAATATCCTCTGGTTGCTGCTGCGTCCATACTTGCCAAGACACGCAGGGACAGGTCGATCAGGGATCTCGAAAAAGATATAGGTGTTTCTATAGGCAGCGGTTATCCTTCAGACCCAACTACTAAAAAATTCTTATCCAACTGGTTTATAGAGCATAACAGTTTCCCTGATACTGTACGTCATTCCTGGAAGACAGTGGAGAATATAAGGTCACAAAGTTTATAGTTTTTTTTATAGTATATTAAGTATCCACTTCAAATCTAAGGTAATTAGCACCTCTTTATAGAGTTCGAAAGCATTTTTTCAGACACGGATACACTCAACTCCTACGGAGTTGAGTGCCTGCTACGCCCAAAGGGCGTGCAGGTAACACAGATTTACACGGATTTATTGTTAATTGGTATTAAGCGGCTCCAATGATTTTTTCAGTAATATGATGATGTTTTGACTCTGTCATGAAATACCATATCCTTTTATTCAATAATCTGTGTAAATGTCGAGTAGAACTCATAGCGCACCCCTTGTTGGGGTAATAGCCCCGAGGTTACTATGAGCCCCCTCACAGAACC
>JAIOQW010000149.1 GCA_021108405.1 Methanosarcinales archaeon | reverse complement strand
AATCGGTAAGACTGCCTGAAGATAATGTTCCACCGGTACTGGTATTGTAAGCATAAACAATAATAGTGGAAGTACCGTGCGGTCCGACGGTATCGTTGGAATAAGTGAGAGTCGTACCGTTCGTCCAGGTCCCGTTGATACTTATATTATAACTATCAGTTACATTTCCTGCACCTGCCTGCCAGGTATAATTTACCCATAAGTTGCCGGTAGTGTTCTGGAGAGAGACGGGATCGGGAGGAGTGAAGGTTTGCGACACACCAGTATCAGTACCAGTAACGGTGATGGTCATGGTGTAATTATCAGTAGAACCCTGGCCATCAGAAACTCCAAAATCAACAGAGTACGTACCGGGATCAGTAAATCCGGTTGACCAGGTACCGGTACCTGTATCTGTATTGAAATCATTGAAAAGTTCAGTTCGATTGCAGCTGAATGTGGGAGTATCGCTATCCGCATCAGTAAAATCGTAATCTACATAGACGGTCATACCTTCATTGACACTGGCATCACTGGTGTTATTGATCGTGATAGGATTGTTTGGGATTGTGACCGAATCGGTAAGACTGCCTGAAGATAATGTTCCACCGGTACTGGTATTGTAAGCATAAACAATAATAGTGGAAGTACCGTGCGGTCCGACGGTATCGTTGGAATAAGTGAGAGTCGTACCGTTCGTCCAGGTCCCGTTGATACTTATATTATAACTATCAGTTACATTTCCTGCACCTGCCTGCCAGGTATAATTTACCCATAAGTTGCCGGTAGTGTTCTGGAGAGAGACGGGATCGGGAGGAGTGAAGGTTTGCGACACACCAGTATCAGTACCAGTAACGGTGATGGTCATGGTGTAATTATCAGTAGAACCCTGGCCATCAGAAACTCCAAAATCAACAGAGTACGTACCGGGATCAGTAAATCCGGTTGACCAGGTACCGGTACCTGTATCTGTATTGAAATCATTGAAAAGTTCAGTTCGATTGCAGCTGAATGTGGGAGTATCGCTATCCGCATCAGTAAAATCGTAATCTACATAGACGGTCATACCTTCATTGACACTGGCATCACTGGTGTTATTGATCGTGATAGGATTGTTTGGGATTGTGACCGAATCGGTAAGACTGCCTGAAGATAATGTTCCACCGGTACTGGTATTGTAAGCATATACAATAATAGTGGAAGTACCGTGCGGTCCGACGGTATCGTTGGAATAGGTGAGAGTCGTACCGTTCGTCCAGATCCCGTTGATATTGATATTATAACTGTCTGTTACATTTCCTGCACCTGCCTGCCAGGTATAATTTACCCAGAAGTTGCCGGTAGTGTTCTGGAGAGAGACGGGATCGGGGGGAATATACTTTGCTGGTGGTCCATCAGTTCTATACTCTACTACCAAGAACGGTGCATTAGCCCGATCTATATCGTATGACTCTGCTGTTCTTCTTCCGGAACCTGTAACTAGTATTGATAACGCATTGCCACTTGCCCAGTTATTTCTATTAATAATTTCCTGAATTACTGGAGAGATATCTGGTGTTTGATGTCTCTCATTTATTATATTCCACTCAGGAACATTATTCCAGTTTACTGAAGCAGAAGTTCTTGGTCTATTACTGATATTAAAACTTGTTAATGTAAATGTTATAGAATTATCTGTAGCTTCTCCAGAAAAAACGAGGTCAGTGGGAGTGGAACCTGTCTCGTCTGTTTCAAATTCAATATATGCATTAGTTATTGTTGCTCCTTTGGGAATCTGGATGTTTTGGAATCTCATACCTACTATCTGTTCTATACTTCCATCTTCTATAAGCTCCAGGTCAGTGCCATGAATACTCATTGCACCACTTATTAAAGATTGTTCAGCATCATCTGAAGACTTATAAGGATGCTCATAATGTGAAGATGGGGATATCCTTGAAGTAATTGTGTAAGTTCCGGGAGGAAGGTTAAATTCATCATTATCATGTTCTGCACAGGAACATCCAGGATCCTCCAGGTCAATTAACACGTCACCGTCATTATCAACTGTGTCACTGCATTGTGTTGGAAAACTTTTGTTTATTGTAAAATCATCGATTAATGTAGGATTTTCACTGCCACCATTATCTGTATCCCATACTTTCATATTTAAAATATTGCCGTTTATTTCCACTTCTATAAAATTATGATTGCCCTCTGCTCTTTCCAACCAGCTACACGGGATATCCAAGGTATCACTAATGCTATTAGCATTGTAAATTGGTGCCCCACCACCACCTGTTATAACATGAACCACACCTTGAGAATCACCAATGACATTACCTAGGTTATTACTATCACATATTTTTAATGTTGCATCAATAAAAGGACAAGTTCTTTCATAACGGTGTACATCACCTAAAAAGACAATATCAACTCCATAAGGAATAAATAGGTCATCATTCCAACTTTTACCTCGATTCCAATCGCTATGAGATCCACAGGGTATTGGTGGAGAATGAAAGAAAACAAACTTCCAAACGATGTCCGGATCTTGAGAAGCAGCTTCCAAAGTTTCGCTTAAAAAATCATATTGATCAGGAGGTAGAGGAGTAGAGTCCCCATGAACATCCTTCTCTTCACTATCCACCCATATCCATATAGTGTTATCATATTTTACCGATCCATATAATCCATTTTGATGACCTTGAAGATGAGGATAAGCAGATAAACTAACTTGTGCCGGAAGATAATCTGCAAATCTGTTCTCCCACTCAGTTAGTATATTTTTATCATGATTTCCAACAGCAACAATATAATCAGGTGGATTTGTTTTTGACAAATCAATATTCAATGGAGTAATAATATTTTGCCAGATTACCCAATCAGAATCAGCTGCATCCATTGTAATATCGCCAGTATTTATAACTGTTATTCTTTCACCATTGGGTATTTTATTTATAATACCATCTATAATAATTTCATGTTGATCATGTCCTGTTCTAGAATCTCCATAAACTACAAATTTAAATGGTTCACCAGTAACAGTAACGGTGATGGTCATGGTATAATTATCAGTGGAACCCTGGACATTAGAAACTCCAAAATCAACAAAGTACGTACCGACATCAGTAATTTCGGTTGACCAGGTACCGGTACCTGTATCTGTATTGAAGTCCATGAAAATGTCAGTTCGATTGCAGCTAAAGGTTACCGGGTCATTATCCGCATCAATGAAATCGTAATCTACATAGACGGTCATACCTCCATTGACACTGGCATCACCAGTGTTAGTGATCGTGATAGGATTGTTCGGGAATGTGACCGAATCGGTAAGACTGCCTGAAGATAATGTTCCATCGGCACTGGTATTGTAAGCATATACAATAATAGTGGAAGTACCGTGCGGTCCGACGGTATCGTTGGAATAGGTGAGAGTCGTACCGTTCGTCCAGATCCCGTTGATATTGATATTATAACTGTCTGTTACATTTCCTGCACCTGCCTGCCAGGTATAATTTACCCAGAAGTTGCCGGTAGTGTTCTGGAGAGAGACGGGATCGGGGGGAATATACTTTGCTGGTGGTCCATCAGTTCTATACTCTACTACCAAGAACGGTGCATTATCTGGCTCTGTGTTGTACGACTCTGCTGTTCTTCTTCCGGACCCTGTAACTATTATTGATAACGCATTGCCGCTTGCCCAGTTATTTCTATTTACAATTTCCTGAATTATTGGAGAGATATCTGGTGTTTGATGTTTCTCATTTATTGTATCCCATGCAGGAACATTTAACCAGGTTACTGAAGCTGATGTTTTTGTTCGACGTGAAACGTTGTAAGAATATCCGGGTATGAAAGTTACAGAATTATCTACATCTTCCCCATAAAAAGTAAGGTCTGTGCTGGTTGATCCTGTTTCATCGGTTTCAAATTCAACATATGCGTTAGTTATTGTTGCTCCGTTAGGAACCTGAATATTTTGGAATCTTAATCCAATAGTTTGAGTGTATTGGTCAAGAACAAGTTCTAAATCACTACTTACATAATCGATATACCCATTATGAACATGTTCTTCCACATCATCCGAACCCTGGGATACTCTTGAAGTAATTGTGTAATTTTCAGAAGTTGTAACGTTAACAGTGATAGTCATGGTGTAATTATCAGTGGAACCCTGGTCATCAGAAACTCCAAAATCAACAAAGTACGTACCATTAGATTCGGTTGACCAGGTACCGGTACCTGTATCTATATTGAAGTCCATGAAAATGTCAGTTCGATTGCAGCTAAAGGTTACCGGGTCATTATCCGCATCAATGAAATCGTAATCTACATAGACGGTCATACCTCCATTGACACTGGCATCACCAGTGTTAGTGATCGTGATAGGATTGTTCGGGAATGTGACCGAATCGGTAAGACTGCCTGAAGATAATGTTCCATCGGCACTGGTATTGTAAGCATATACAATAATAGTGGAAGTACCGTGCGGTCCGACGGTATCGTTGGAATAGGTGAGAGTCGTACCGTTCGTCCAGATCCCGTTGATATTGATATTATAACTGTCTGTTACATTTCCTGCACCTGCCTGCCAGGTATAATTTACCCAGAAGTTGCCGGTAGTGTTCTGGAGAGAGACGGGATCGGGGGGAATATACTTTGCTGGTGGTCCATCAGTTCTATACTCTACTACCAAGAACGGTGCATTAGCCCGATCTATATCGTATGACTCTGCTGTTCTTCTTCCGGAACCTGTAACTAGTATTGATAACGCATTGCCACTTGCCCAGTTATTTCTATTAATAATTTCCTGAATTACTGGAGAGATATCTGGTGTTTGATGTCTCTCATTTATTATATTCCACTCAGGAACATTATTCCAGTTTACTGAAGCAGAAGTTCTTGGTCTATTACTGATATTAAAACTTGTTAATGTAAATGTTATAGAATTATCTGTAGCTTCTCCAGAAAAAACGAGGTCAGTGGGAGTGGAACCTGTCTCGTCTGTTTCAAATTCAATATATGCATTAGTTATTGTTGCTCCTTTGGGAATCTGGATGTTTTGGAATCTCATACCTACTATCTGATCTGTACTTCCATCTTCTATAAGCTCCAGGCCAGAGTCATAAATATTCATTGCACCACTTATTAAGGATTGTTCCGCATCATCTGAAGACTTATAGAGATTCTCATCATCTGAAGACGGGGATATCCTTGAAGTAATTGTGTAAGTTCCTGGAGGAAGGTTAAATTCATCATTGTCATGTTCTGCACAGGAACATCCAGGATCCTCCAGGTCAATTAACATGTCACCATCATTATCAACTGTGTCACTACATTGTGTTGGAAAACTTTTGTTTATTGTAAAATCATCGATTAATGTAGGATTTTCACTGCCACCATTATCTGTATCCCATACTTTCATATTTAAAATATTTCCGTTTATTTCCACTTCTATAAAATGATGATGGGCCTCTGCTCTTTCCAACCAGCTACACGGGATATCCAAAGTATCACTAATGCTATTAGCATCGTAAATTTCTGCCCCACCACCACCTGTTATAATATGAATCACACCTTGAGAATCACCAATGACATTACCCCGGTTATTACTATCACATATTTTTAAGTTTGCATTAATAAAAGGACAAGTTCTTTCATAACGGTGTACATCACCTGAAAAGATAATATCAACTCCATAAGGAATAAATAGATCATCATTCCAACTTTTACCTATATTCCAATCGTTATGAGATCCACAGGGTATTGGTGGTCTATGAAAGAAAACAAACTTCCAATCAATGTCCGGATCTTGAGAAGCGGCTTCTAAAGTTTCGCTTAAAAAATCATATTGATCAGGAGGTAGAGATGTGGGGTTCCCAAAAGTATCAATCTCTTCACTATCCAACCATATCCATATGGTGTTATCATATTTTACAGACCCATATAATCCATTTTGGTGACCTTGAAGATGGGGATACGCAGATAAATTAACTTGTGCCGGAAGGTAATTTGCAAATCGGTCCTCCCACTCAATAAGTATATTTTTATCATGATTTCCAATAGCAGCAATATAATCAGGTGGATTTGTTTTTGACCAATCAATATTCAATGGAGTAGTAATATCTTGCCAGATTTCCCATTCAGAATCACTTGCATACATTGTAATATCGCCAGTATTTATGACTGTTACTCTTTCACCATTGGGTATTTTATTTATAATACTATCTATAATAATTTCATGTTGATCATGTGCTGTTCTAGTATGTCCATATACTATAAATTTAAATGGTTCATCAGTAACAGTAACGGTGATGGTCATGGTATAATTATCAGTGGAACCCTGGACATTAGAAACTCCAAAATCAACAAAGTACGTACCGACATCAGTAATTTCGGTTGACCAGGTACCGGTACCTGTATCTGTATTGAAGTCCATGAAAATGTCAGTTCGATTGCAGCTAAAGGTTACCGGGTCATTATCCGCATCAATGAAATCGTAATCTACATAGACGGTCATACCTCCATTGACACTGGCATCACCAGTGTTAGTGATCGTGATAGGATTGTTCGGGAATGTGACCGAATCGGTAAGACTGCCTGAAGATAATGTTCCATCGGCACTGGTATTGTAAGCATATACAATAATAGTGGAAGTACCGTGCGGTCCGACGGTA
>JAIOQW010000047.1 GCA_021108405.1 Methanosarcinales archaeon | reverse complement strand
TCCAATTGCAGTATATAACAAGAGCATTAGTTGTATTAAATACAGGTATTATTCTTGGAACAGTTTTTTCAAATACTATCGGCCAGAGTATGATCGGTGCCATAATATCAATGATAGGGGCACCAAAGATCGAGTTTATTATCAATCCCTATCATGCATATATTCTATGCCCGATCGGATTGATCATTATAGTAACCATAACAACATTGCTTAGTATTGTATCTATGAAGAATCTCAATATGTCTGACATAAATGCAGAATAACGGAGGTATAATTATGAATAATATATTAGAAACTAAAGATTTACGTAAAACATATGTGCAAAATAAAAAAGAACACAATGTACTTAACAATGTAGATCTGCAGATAAAAGAAGGTGAGTTTATATCCGTTATGGGACCATCTGGTTCCGGCAAGTCAACATTACTTTATAATGTTAGCGGAATGGATAAAATGACTGCCGGAAGTGTCGTGTTTAAGGGTATTGAATTATCAACTTTATCAGAGAAAGAAATGTCCACATTACGACTGCATGAAATGGGATTTGTTTTTCAGCAGATAAATTTGTTAAAAAACCTCGATATAATTGATAACATTATTATATCAGCATATATGGCAAAAAACAGGAGCCGAAAAGAAATTAATCACTTCGCAATTGAATTGATGGAAAAAACAGGTATCTCCGAACTTGCAAACAATGACATAACACAGGCTTCAGGTGGTCAGCTTCAAAGAGTTGCAATTTGTAGATCGCTTATTAATAATCCGAAGATTATATTCGGAGATGAACCTACAGGCGCTTTAAATTCAAAATCTGCAAATGAGATAATGGACATGTTTAAAGTTATAAACGAGTCAGGAACGACTATTATGCTAGTAACGCATGATGTTAAAGTGGCATCAAAAACAGAACGGGTTCTCTTTATGATCGATGGTAAAATTGAGGACGAGTATAATCTTGGTAAATTAAAGGAGGAAGATAAAGATAGCACGCAGAGAGAAGAAAAACTATCAAAGTGGTTATTAGAGATGGATTGGTAAAAACTTTACCGGTGATTACACCGATTTGGTTTTTTATCAAATACCTTCTATCACAAATTTTATAGAATTTTGTGATATCGACTCCCAACAACCTTAAATCCGTGTCTGAAAAAAGCTTTCGAACTCTATAAAGAGGTGCTAATTACCCTTAGATTTGAAGTGGATACTTAATCTGCGTCTTAAAAATAACTGGAAAATGGGACTGTATCAAATCATATATTTAGCGATGTTGTATGGTTGACTCGACACTAATATAGCATCTAAGTTACTAATAGGCTCACAATTTAATCCCTTTCACATCTACTTTCCAAATATTCCATCATGAATTTTATAATAATTACAATCCACGCGTGAATATTCGGACTTACAGATGAATCAAACCACCACACCAACAACACACAAACTGGGCTATTAATAGATAGGTTTAAATACACATGCGTCGTATTTATTGATTAAGGTTAGTCATAGTAGACTAGCCTGATGATAATATTATAAAGGAGATTCAACATGAATGAACAACAACAATTAAACATTAATGGACATAAAAAAGAAAGGTATTTTATAGGACTATGTATTGGAATTGGGTTGGTTCTTGGAGCTGGCATAGGTGTTGCAATAGACAATATTGGTGCCGGAATGGGAGTAGGATTTATGCTTGGCATTGCTATTCATGAATATTATAATGATTAGAATGGCAACACGTGTATATCCAAACCCGTGAGTGAATCAAATCAAAGACAAGGAAAGAAGGTAAGATTAGATCTTAAAAAAAATTGAAGAACCAATAATAACTCTCGGGTTGGGATTATTGGAGAATAAACGAAAAAAAGCATTGCGGTTCCAGTTTTGCCTCGTTCTATCAAGTCTGCTCTTCGATCGTCAACAGAACACCCCCTATGCACTTACTAAAATTTGCCCTTTATAGTCAGATACCACACCTCACAACAAAACCTTCCGATCAATCGAAATATTTAAGTAGTATAGTACACATCTAGATATCCAGACAAGTATATTAATCGACAAGTCTGAACAGCAGGAGGTAAACAACATGAACAGGCAGGATGCAGAGAATTATGTTGCATCATTGAAGAGCCATCTGCGGATGAGCCTGTAATGGTATGGATAGAAAATGGCGACACAATAGAATCAAAGATCGGCAATGCCAGAGTTGAGGTTAGTGAAAATACGGATATCAACTCAATATATGATTACCTTGGTGATGAAAGTACAAATTCCAGCCTGTATTTCAACTATCCCGGGTCTTGCGGAGAGGATTTTTTTAATGGTGAAAAAAAGATCTGTTCTATAGATTATACACTGCCATTGATCACTGTTACCAGGATCAATGGAAATCATACTTATCGTCTCAACATAGATGATAACGGGATTGGTACCATTACTGTTAAACTTAAGGAAATGAGTAAAGAAATTCCAGAGAGCGAATATAAGGCAGTTTTAAAAGAGATGTTCGTTGATCTGAGATTTAATCCGGAACAGGTTGATGATTTCGAATTCAATTATGATCCGGTTCATTAATGGATTAAAAGGTGATCTGATATGACAGAAAAAGCAGAAGACAGTTCAACTCTCGTTTTTGATGACACCAGGATTGTCAGGTGGTTTTACTATATCATTCCCTTTGCAGTGTTATTCCTGTCCTGGGAAATACTGGCAAGAGTAATCCACCAGCCCTACATCCTTCCCCCGTTCTCTGCTGTTGCTGCCTCTGCACTTTCGCTGTCTTTAGCTGATGACCTCGCAATAACATTTGGATTCTCCCTACTGGGGCTGTTGATAACATTATTGACAGGTCTGCCGTTGGGATTGTTCATCCAGAGGTCAAATAAGGCAAAATGGGCACTTGAACCCTTTATCTGGTTCCTGTTATTTGCAATCGGAATTGGAACCACAAGACTTGCACCCATCTTGATTGGGATGTTTGGTCTTACACAACTTACTGCCCTTATACAGTCGATCATTGTGCCCATACTTGTGGTTTCCCTCATATCCGGTTATGGTTCCACGCATTTAGCCATACGACTGGGATTCCTGGCGTGCCTGTCTTCTTGGTTTATAGGTGAGATGATGTATGGAATGGCTATAGGGGGAATGGGATACCAGTTTTCAATATTTTGTCATATGCATAATGATGAGATGATGTATGCAATTATGCTTGTTATGGGATTTACAGGTCTTTTCATTGACAGGGTGCTTCTGAAGTACGCCGGAAATTTGGTAAAGAAGATTGGGAGTGGTGGAGAAATTGCATTTTGGAATCATCAATAAGAGAAGATATACTGGTCTTTTAGGGTGAAGGAAAATGAATCCATTACTTAAAATTACTGTTTATGTTACGGTTTTATCATTTGTCATTAGTGTGGGCGCATTTATTATTCCCCTGATGCTGGACCCTTTTGAAAGTCAGCACGTGGATACGAGCAATGTCACAGAACTGGAGGAAGGGTTTTTACTGGAATATGAACTGCCAAACTCTTCATCTGAGTTTTCAAGTGCCTCGCTATTTGTGTATTCCGGCAACAAAACCGTCAACGCTTATTACCTTCATGATGGAGTACAGGAACCACTGACCACTGGTGAGCCGTTTGAGATAAGGCTTTTATCTGGAAATCAGAGTGATCATGACGATATTGGGACTGCATGGTGCTATCTCTTTGATGCAACGGATGCCGTTGTGGATTCGTACGATGCGGGAAGAATTACTTTTATGGTGGAAATGAATAAAAGTGCACTTCTTGATCCGAATACGGAAACACAAACAGATGGGAAATCGTATCCTGATATGTCATTTACATACTGGAAGCCTTCGACATCCTGGTATACTAATCTTGTATGTGTTTTCCTGTCGCTGTTTATACTGTTTGCCATTGTGACCCTGGTCCTGGGTGTTTTGATGCGGGAACACCCGGATAGTAAAAAGTAGACTGAATTAATGAACACGTTCGAATCTAACGGTTTTCCATTGTCTGAAAAATATTCCATCATTACAAGCGAGAGAAATAGCTGGTGGATAGAACATAAAGTTAACAGTTCTGAATATATTATTTGGGAAATAAACGATGAGTTAAAAGTTTATAAAAGTGGATATATTGAATATGATTTCACCAAAATAGGGGAACATTATTATGATTTTAACTTTGCTGAATCTGAATATGGACGATTTTGGTAACTATGTTTGAAACTATGGGATTAGATCAGATGAGACTTTTTACTGCACTTGGACTGGAAACGGTTTTGAAGGAGATCTGATCCGAGATTTACATTAAAAATTTTTGGTGGCAACAAGAAACGATAGTGTGAGGGGGTATTTTTCGGGATCTTCCAAAGCCGGATGTGTTTCCTTGATTTCTTGCCTGAGCAGAACTTCCTGGTGTTTAAGGTATATGAATGAAGAGGTATTCTATGTCACATGAAAAAATAAAGAATCAGAATTTCCCTACAGGGAAAGAATACAAACTTGCAATGGGTGTGGTATTACTTGGATTGTTCATGTCGGTGCTTGCAATTACATTGATAGAGGTATATATTTATATAAAAAACACCAAGTTATATTTATGGCAGAGTCAGAGATATTACATAAAATATCAAATGATATTGAATTTTTAAAAGACCAGATAACTAATATGCAAAGAGATATCAGCGAAATCAATGCAGATATTCATAGATTGCGTCCTGAATACAAGGCAAAAGTGGAAAAAATATTAAAAGAAGGAGTTTTTGAGACTTATTCCAGCTTTGATGAATTGAGGCGTGAAATTGAAAAAGTATAAGCCTGGCATTGAATTTACTTTAAAAAAGAAGCTGGCCAAACTGTTTAAGAAAGACAGGAAACGATATGAAATAGTGATGAAAAAGATTGAGGAAATCCTCCAAAATCCCCATCATTATAAGCCTCTGACACATGATATGAAGCATTTATACAGGGTTCATATCGATAGTTCATTTGTACTGGTTTTTTCCATTCAAGAAAATAAAGGGATTGTATTATTCGTCGATATAGACCACCATGATAAGATCTATTGATATCTAAAATATTGATAGGTTGATTACGCTGTACTCTGCCCGGGTGCCCTCTCTCGATCAACTACGCCCGTCTCTGTGGTGTGGGGGCAGGCAGACACTTCGGGATGGCTCTGTGTGCTTCACTTGCTTCTATTATACCATCATGGCAGGCGGTGGTCCTAGCTTTGTGGAACACGATTGGTAACACCAGTTCGTCGGCGCTTGCAACAGCTTCCGGAGTGACCATTGTACTGGCTGCTGTGCTATGTCTAATTGCCGTATTTCCTTCTTTTCCTACCGTATCAGTCCTGTTCCACGATTATCGTTAGAACAATGAGTAGGAATTGGGCTTGCAATTACATTAATACTCCTTGCCAGATGGCATGAAGCAACTATGACTATAGCATTATAGAAAGTGTAGAGACCTATCGGTCATTTGGGAGTTTAGAAAAATAAAATTATTATCTCTCATAAAAATTGTTGATGCAATAAACGCAATTATGAATTTTATAATGATTAGAAAGGCAACACACGAATATCCGAACACGGTGATAAATCAAACAACCGTACCAATAAAACACAAACCAGTCTATTAATAGATATGTTTAAATACACAGACGTTGTATTTATTGATTAAGGTTTGTCACAGTAGACTAGCCTGATAATAATATTATAAAGGAGAATCGACATGAATGAACAACAACAATTAAACCTTAATGAACATAAAAAAGAAAATAATTTTAAGGAACTATGTCTTGGAATTGGGATAGTCCTTGGAGCTGGCTTAGGTGTTGCAATAGACAATATTGGTGCCGGAATGGGAGTAGGATTTATGCTTGGCATTGCTATTCATGAATATTATAATGATTAGAATGGCAACACGTGTATATCCAAACCCGTGAATGAATCAAATAAAAGGCAAAGAAAGAAGGTAAGATTAGATCTTAAAAAAATTTGAAGAACCAATAATAACACGAGGATAATTTAGGAGGAATGAAAATATGGAATCAAAAAGGGTGTACAGATCTAAAAATGATAAGATAATCGCAGGAGTTTGTGGAGGGATAGCTGAATACTTTAATGTTGATCCTGTTCTTATCAGGATTATTACCGTGCTCCTGTTTTTCGCATGGATTGTGCTTTTGCCTTATAATATACTGTATGGGTTTTTTCCTTATATAATAGCCTGGATAATTATACCTAAAAATCCAAACTAAGTATCCACTCCAAATCTAAGGGTAATCTGTATAAATCAATGTTTATATTATCTGCCACAGAGAGCACAGAGGACACAGAGAAGAAATCTTCTGTGTTCTCTGTGGCTATCATTTTTGCCCAATGATTTGAAGTGGATACTTAATCTGCGTCTAAAAAATAACTGGGAAATGGGACTATGTAAAATCATATATCTAGCGATATTGTATGGTTGACGCGAAACTAGAACTTAATTCTACAAAACAGTATTATACTAAAAGATAGAAGTATATACCATGAAATTTCAAAACAGAAAAAACGAACTACAGGCAATCAGAAACCTTGAACAACTCAGTGAAAAGCATGCTC
>JAIOQW010000067.1 GCA_021108405.1 Methanosarcinales archaeon | reverse complement strand
AAAATCAATTGCCCGATTTATTCTGCAAAGAATATCATCTTCAGGTATTAGATTTTTATACACGGATGGACCGTGAATAAAAGTAGTTTGTATGTCTTTTGGTATCGAAAACATATTATCACACTGAAATCATACTTTTTATGTAATGTAAATCTACAATTGATATAAATGCTTCGATATGTAACGGTTTCTATGATTTTTTTGTCTTACTTTTTATTAACCACAGAGTGAACTATGAACTGCGGTTCATAGTTCACTTTGTGGTTACAATTTCGAACCAATGTTTTCTTAGTCATGTGCAAGTACAACTAAAAAAATCACAAAAAAGATGACAGTTTATAAAATTGGTAGTTGTTCGGGACTTTTCCGACAATCTCATAATCTTTGTAATATAATCCTATTGAGAAAAAATAGGGCAATAGCCCTATATTAAGACTCAATCTGTTATTCCAGTTCTTTTATCATTGCTATCTCATCGCAATCAGGAAACCTGAGACTTTTTATTATTTTCTGATAATAGCCAGTATTAGTTCATCTAATTAGATATACTTATCTGTATTTACATGTGCAATATAAGTTTATATGACATTATACCAATCCACATCTTTTTTTCATAACTTTATGAAATGAATACAATAAATCTGTGTCTAAACAGATAAATCCTAATTTCCACCTTTTTTTCAACCGTATCATTTAAATGATTTTAACACTATTCTATCGCAATAATTTTTATGGGATATGAGAATATGAAAGGGATAATACTTGCTGGAGGTACAGGTTCACGGCTATACCCACTAACTAAAGTAACAAATAAGCATCTGCTTCCAGTCTATGACAAGCCCATGATCTTTTATCCGCTGCAAACGCTTCTTGATGCGGGAATAAATGAGATCATGATCGTGTCAGGTAAGGGGCATGTAGGCCATTTTCTCGAACTGTTAGGTTCGGGTTCTATTGGGGTATACGGTTTACTTATGAGATACAGGATAAGGCCGGGGGTATTGCCCAGGCTCTGGGGCTGGCTGATGATGAGGGTGGCTGTTGTTCTGGGTGATAATATTTTCCAGGATGATGGCAGCGAGGCTGTGCAGGCGTTTGAGGTTGGGGGTCATATTTTTTTGAAGAAGGTTGAAGATGATTGTAGGTTTGGTGTGGCGCAGATTGAGGGGGGTGGTGTTGTTTCTATTGAGGAGAAGCCTGAGGAGCCTAAGTCTGATCTGGCTGTTACTGGGTTGTATTTATATGACAATGGGGTTTTTGAGATAATTCGGAGGTTGAAGCCTTCGGGAAGAGGTGAGCTTGAGATTACGGATGTTAATAATGAGTATATTAGACTTGGTGAGATGAGTTATAGTTTGTTGGAGGGGTATTGGAGTGATGCGTGGACGTTTGAGAGTTTGTTGAGGGCTGGGGTTATGGTTGAACGGAATATGCAGGATGTATGAAGATAAAACAATTTGTCAAAAGTAGCATCTTTATGCATGTGATTCTATAAGTATAACTTCATAGGGAATTGCTCAGTATGCAAATGTATCAAAAAAGTTTCGCGGACCAATTGCCGAGAAACCTTATAGCCAATATCCTATTTTTTATAACAAATATTGTAATTGGCATACTTCTTATACCATATTTTATTGATACTCTTGGAGTAGCCAGTTATGGGCTTATACCGCTGGCGACCTCGATAACCAGTTATGTTGGCTTGGTTGCGCAATCACTTAATACATCTGTATCAAGATATTTAACTGTGGACTTACAGAGAGAGGATTTTGAAAAAGCAAATATTACATTTAATACATCCTTATTTGGAATTATTGGAGTTATTTTAGTATTAATTCCGGTTATTTTTGTTGTATCATATTACGTCCCCATCTTTTTTCAAACTTCATTGAACCAACAGCATGATGTCATTCTGCTTTTTTTAGGTGTTATGGGAGCATTTTTAGTTAAAACATTAAGCAGCGTATATGGAGTATCTTTATTTGCATATAACCGTCTTGACATACAAAATATTATAAATGTAATCAATGTTTTTGTTCAAGTTGGTTTAATTGTTTTATTATTCACGGAATTTTCTCCAAACTTAAGTTATGTTGGACTCTCTTACTTGATAGGTGCATTAGTTGCTTTTATAATTACGATATCTACATCAAAAAAAGTAAATCCACATCTCAAAGTTAATTACAGTGATTTTAGGACATTGCAATTAAAAGAACTAGCTGGGATGGGAAATTGGGTAATTGTCAATCAGATTGGAGCACTATTGTTTCTCCAAGTGGATTTAATAGTTGTAAATAAATTATTTGGACTTACTGCTGGCGGAGAATACGCTACAATATTGATATGGAGCATATTACTAAGATCGATGGCTGGTATGTTCGCAGGAGTGCTGGCACCAATCATCCTAACCTATTATGCAAAAGATCAAATTGAACAAATCATCACTATTTCAAGAAGTGCAGTAAAATTTATGGGTCTCACAATGGCCTTGCCAATCGGTTTGATATGCGGTTTCGCCCCACAATTACTATCATTATGGGTCGGACCTGAATTTATGAAACTAGCACCTTTGATGTGGATACTTCTATCTCATCTTATTATAAATCTATCTGTGCTTCCCCTTTTTTCTATTAATATATCATTCAACAAAGTGCGTATCCCAGGGTTAGTTACACTATTTATGGGAGTAGGAAACTTTTTGTTAGCAATAACAATTCCATATATCACAGGATGGGGATACTATGGTGTAGCAGTTGCAGGATTCATCATGTTGACAATGAAAAATTCGATATTCACTCCATGGTATACAACAAGAGTAATAGGCATACCTAAACATACATTTACAAAATCAATTTTGTTAGGATCTATTTCGATGGTGGCAATTATAGGATTTATTACTATGCTCAATCATTATTTTAATATTTCAAGTTTAATTTCATTAATAGTCGCCTCTGTGGTAATCACTTTGGCATATATGATAATTATATGGTTTGTAGGTTTAAATGAATCTGAATGTAAAATGATGAAATCTTTCATACCATTTCAAACAAAGAGGGATTAAATGTCTCCAAATGTGGTTAATACAATTGTTGCTAATGAACTCTGTATTGGTTGTGGTATCTGTACAGGGATTTGCCCTCAAAATGCTCTGTCAATGAAATTCAATGAGTGCGGGGAATATAATCCTTATCTAGAAAAAGATTGCTTGGAAAGATGTGAGCTTTGTTTACATATATGCCCATTTCATGATAACAATGAAAATGAAAATGTGTTAGGAACATCACTTTTTAACAACACAAAGGATATTAAATATTTGTCTGAAACTGGATATTACCTTGATTCTTTTGTTGGTTATTCACTTGATTTTAGGCAGAATAGTGCATCTGGTGGAATGGCTACATGGTTACTTACAACATTATTACGAAATAACTTTGTTGATTACGTAATCACTGTTACTGCCCATAATAACCCAGACAAGCTATTTCAATATACTATATTTAATGATGAAAATTCGATTTTGACATCATCTGGATCAGTATATTATCCCGTGGAAATGTCTCAGGTAATCAAATCAATATTGGACAAACCTGGCCGTTATGCAATTGTTGGTTTGCCATGTTTTTTAAAGGGGGTGCGGCTTGCTGCTCAAGAAAATAAAAAATTAAATGAAAGGATTACTGTGACCGTTGGATTTGTCTGCGGGCAGATGAAAAGTAAGCATTATACAACGTATCTTTCAACATTAGCAAATGCAGGCGGTAGACTTCAAAAAGTGAATTATAGAGGAAAAAGCCCCGATAAACCAGCCAGTAATTTCTATTTCCATTGCATCAATAAATATGGTGATGAAGGGAAAATCTTCTGGAACGATGGAATGGCAGAAGCTTGGGTTAATCGATGGTTTACCCCAAATGCCTGTAATTTTTGTGATGACGTTTTTGCAGAATTGGCGGATGTGACGTTTATGGATGCTTGGTTGCCAGAATATTCGTCTGATAGCAAAGGTACTAATTTAGCTATTGTGAGAAAACCATTTATTAATGACCTCATTCTTAAAGGTAGTAAAAAAAAACAAATTAACATTAATAAAATTCCAATAAAAAAAGTAATTGAAAGCCAGCAAGGGGTCATAGACTTCAAACAAAGATCACTATCTTATCGGTTGAATCTAGCAAAGAAAAATGGATTGAAGGCACCTATCAAAAGGGTTGAAATGTCGAATAAAATCAATCTTTTTAAAAAGCAGGAAATCAAAGTAAAATGCAAAATGCAGAACGCTAGTAAAGAAATCTTTATTGCCAATTATGAAGATAATGTATTTAATATTGGGATTTTTAGAAATGGGATGAAAATGTGCCTTAATAAAATAAAAAATAAAAAATTAAGTATGAGATTTTTCACATGTGTATTCTTTGTACACCGACAACTAAAAAAAATATTGAGATGATCTGATGACAGAGAAAAAACCTATGTTTATTCTAGCTGGTAATGGACCATATGATAATCGTGGCTGTGAAGCTATTGTTAGAGGGACTGTAAAAATCTTGAGGCATTATTATAACGACCCCTCATTTTTATGCATAAGTCATTTTCGGAATGAAGAACAATTTAAAAAACAGTGTAGTGAGGAAATTGATAATGCTATTATTCATAAAAGAACAAATATACCTAAGATATTGACAGTACAAGGATTATTCAACAAAATTCAAGGATTAGTTGATAAAAATCATACTTATAAAGATATGTTGCCATATATTGAAGAGGCTCAAGCGGTATTATCAGTTGGTGGAGATAATTATTCTTTAGATTATGGAATACCGAGATTGTTCACTGATTTAGATGATATTGTTATGAAAAAGTATAAAACAATGATTATTTGGGGGGCTTCTGTTGGACCGTTCAGCAAAAATCCTAAATACGAAGAATATATGATAAATCATCTTCAAAATATCACAGCAATCTTTGTGAGAGAATCAGCTACATTTGAATATTTGACTGAAAAAGGACTGGTTGACAATGTCTTCAGGATTGCAGATCCAGCATTTCTTATGGATCCAATAAAGCCCAAAGAAAATGAACTCCAAATTGAGGAGGGAGCAAACGGGATAAATCTTAGCCCTTTAATGTCCAGATATGTAACTGGTGGAGACATAAATAAATGGACAGAAATCGCTGCCAAGATTGTCTCAAAAATAAGTGAGGCTACTTCACGGAAAATATATCTGATACCACACGTAACAAATCCCCATATTATTGAAAATGATTATGCTTTTTTAAAAAATGTCGTATTGAAAACGAATTGTAGAAAAAATTCAATTGTTTTAATTCCCCCAATATACAATGCTGCAGAAACAAAATGGATTATTAGTCAAATGAAAATTTTTGCTGGTGCGAGGACACATTCGACAATTGCCGCTCTCTCTTCATGTGTTCCAACATTAAGTTTTGCTTATAGTATAAAAGCTCAAGGAATTAACAACGATATTTTTGGGGATGAATCTTATTGTTTAAATCCCAATGAATTAAAATCTGATATAATTGTTGAAAAAATTCAATCTATGATTGACAATTCCTCATGTATTGAAAAAGATCTTCATATTAAAATCCCCAAAATTCAAAACATGGCATTGTTAGCAGGCAAACATCTTCATGAAATTACACAAAAGAGGTCGTGAAGACATGCCAAAAGTTAGTGTAATTATTTCAACTTACAATAGAGCCCATCTAATTGGTAGATCGATTAAGAGCGTCTTGAATCAAACATACCAAGATTTCGAGATTATTGTTTCTCTTCGAATATTTTTGAATTTTCATCGATTTTATACCCAAAAATTTTAATAAGAATCGCTTCTTCTGCATTTCTCTCCTGATAATATACCCTTAATTGTTCCTGTTTTGTGTCGATAGTAGCCCAGACATATTCATAAGCCAACGATTCGACGACATCAAAGTCCTCATTGAGCACACTGATTGTTCCATCTCCCTTCACCTGTCGGATAAAGTGCACTTTTCCCTCTGTGATTGGCAGAATATTCGCATCGATTTTAAAATCCTCTGGAAGTTTGCGGTGTGGTATGGTCTCCAAATCGGTCTTTCTGTACTTCCAGTCCTGGCGATTGTTATGCCACATCAGAAATATTTTCGCCTCGCTCCGAATGAAAATTCCCTTTTCTATAATGCTCTTGATTCTCTTTAGTTTCTCTTCACTAAGAGTGTAGTTGTTTGAGGCATTAGCCTTTATTTTTGTCCCATCAGTTGAAAGATGCCCTAACTTTAATATTTTCATTGTCTTAGCTAGGATGATTGTTTTTTTAAAAGCTTCTTCAATCAGTTCCTTATTATCTCTTCTAAAATTGCAAATAGTTCTGAAATCTGGTTTTTCGTTTCCTGCAAGGTACATATATATCACATTTTCATGTGCTAGCTTATCTATTTTTCTTGAAGACCATATGCCATCAATAGTAGCCTGTACTAATAATCTCAGCAGCATGCGCCTTGGATATGCTGAATTACCTGGTTGTGATTTGAATTTTTTCTCTGCCGTGCTAATATCTATCATACTAATTATTGCTGTAATTAAATTGCAAATATGGTCTTTTGGTATAAAATCATTAATACAGGGTGGAAAATATGAAAAAAAGAAGGTTGAGATTCTTGAGAAACTTCATAAAATAAAATACTCT
>JAIOQW010000302.1 GCA_021108405.1 Methanosarcinales archaeon | reverse complement strand
TCATCATATAAGGGTTTGCTATAATGGTTTTGATGGAAAGATAATATATATGATCAACTTCTTTGATATGTATAGGGAGTAAGGCTCCGGCGACGAGGGTTTTTTTTCCAGGTGTGATATCAATAGCGACAGTGTCCCCGTCTTTTTTCCTTTTTTGGATCAATTTTGAGATATGTTTACCGGCTCTTATGAAATCGCCGTATTCTATATCATATTCGATCTCTGACAGGTGCTCGGATATGATCCGGGGTGTGATACCAAAGCTATCTGAGATTATTTTTAGTCCGGTTGTTGTGGTTTTGGTGTTGCTTTTTAGGGTATCGGTTTTTTTACCTTCTGTGAAGAGGATTATCTCATCCGGATAATATTGTTTTTCTTTGAGGACAGCGTAATAGCTGTTTAAAACTGACCAGATGGAGCGGCCGAGCATTGTGATGTAGAGGTTTTTTGGTGATATGGATATTCCCCCTATTTATTTATGATTGGATGGTAGGGGTTTAATGGATTGTTTGGTACCCCCACTGTGAATCCGCATTTGGTTGTTGGTGTGCAGATTATGATTTTTTTTTGTTAAGTTTATTGGGTTGGGAGATATAAATATGTTATGATGGGGTAAATTTCATTGGGATTGTGAAGGGAACGGTTAATTTAGCTTAAAAATTCGAGGGTTTTTATTTTCTTCTGTAAATATAGCCAAGAACATAATATTCACTACTTATCATTTGATCACTTTGCGTACTTTATGGTAATATAATTGCCGTGGTAAGACATTATTTTTAAAGATATTTCCACCGCAAAGAGACCAAAGCGCGCAAAGAATTAGTAATATTTGTTTGGTTTTCCTTCTCGTGTCGATATTGCCAGATAGACGATATTCTCATCCAGCATCTGTTTTATTTCGTTACTTAATTTCAAGAGGTATTCATTGAAGTAAACCTCAAATAATGGAAAAATAGCTGAAAAACTGGATATTAGAATTATTAATGTGGTAGAAAATCAAGATCATGTACATCTATCATATAAAACCAGCCAAAGCATTTCGCAAGTTATATATCAAAGATGATCAAAGGTAGAAGAAGCGGGATATTAAATTAAAAATTCCTGAACTTAAAGAGTGGTACAAACAAAAATTCTGGATACCAAGCTGCTATTATAGAAGTGCAAAACATGGCTTGTAAGTTATGGAAAAATATGTTGTCGGACAAGACAAGAAATCGAAAGGCTGAGGTACTATTAACAGGCTTTGGACTTAAGTCTGGAGTATAGTGACTTAATATACAAAATAAATTGTGGGAATGGGGAAAAAAATACCATGAGCAAGATGCAGAGCGTTGACTTATTAATAGAACTTCTCACTAAAGGATCGGATGATGATCCAGACGCAGAATGGAAAGCTGCTATCGCATTAGGAGATGTACAATCACCTGAGCAAAAACATCGCTCTGTGTTGGCGTTACTTGAATCCCTTACGAGCGGGCACTCTCACGCCCTTATACGTGCTCACGCCGCCGAGTCGCTTGGTCGACTGGGGGATAGGCAGGCTGTCACCCCCCTCATCACAGCGCTACATGACCCATACCGGTTAGTTCGAGCCTATTCTACTGGGGCGTTAGCAGCGTTAGGTGACACCCGGGCTATCAAGCCGCTGTTGGAATTGCTTGAAATTGAAGATTACTTCGGTGTTCGTGCAGAGGTTATAAAGGCGATAGGGGTGCTGAGTACCCGGTTGGATAATGCACTTCACCAGCATGTGCAAGATGTGCTCAAACAACAACGTGAAGATGAGTTAGAGCGGTCTGAGTATGGCACCGATCGGGTATTGGCCGAGATTGACCGGGCGCTATATATTTTTAAAAAGGAGGTAGATGAAAGTGAACAATCGGGATATTGATATATTGATTGCTCAACTGCATGACTTGAGTTCTGATAAACCAGATAACCAGTTTAATGCAGCAATCAAGCTGGGAGAAATAACTGATGTAAACATTCAGAATATGATCGTAGATGAACTTATTAAAGCGTTGAGTAAAGAACACCAAGCACTTACTCGAGCGCATGCTGCTGAGGCTTTAGGAAAGTTTGACGATCCGAAAGCTATTTTGGTTCTTATTGAAACTTTAGAAGATGATGATTATCGACTCGTACGTTCATATACGGCCCGTGCGCTGGGTAAAATGGATGATCCCACAGCAATCAAAGCAATCAAACCACTAATATCCATTCTCGGCGAGGATGAATTCTTTGGGGCACGGGCTGAAGCCGCTGAAGCTCTGGGTAAACTATGCAATTTGTGCAAAGAAGATGACATTGGGGTCCAACTTAAACAAGATGCAGAGAAAGCTCTAGAGCGATATCAAAAGGAGGAGGAGAAGCGTTTAGAGCGTAAAGAGGAAGAGGGACGTAGCCGACGTGTATTGTCTGAAATGAAACGTTCGCTTAAGAAGTTAGGCCTCCTTATAGATGAGTTCCTGGAAGCTATGAAGAACGATAAGGTAGACTATGCTGAGTCTTTAGAGGGTGAGATAAAAGATGAGATCAATCGGATGGGGGATATGACAAAGCCATAATAACTGGAGGAGACTATGTCTAAAGAAGATGCACTTGAAATCGTTCAGCGATTGCAATCAGACAGACAATTCCATGAGCAGATTTTTAAAAAAGTAAAAGAAGGCAAGTTCAATGAAATCCTTCAGATCCTGAAAGAGAGTGGAATTCAAGTAGATTCAAAGGACTTGAAATTGGCTCTAGACACGAATTGGATTATCGAGAATTTAGAAGAACCTTCTGAATCAATATCACACTTGTTAGGACTATCTGCTGGTAACCAGAAACAGGCAGATCAGCCAGGTAAAATTGACTTGCGAGAAAACCTTCAGGAAGGGCTGGTGGATGTTGTCAAACAAATCGATCGAGGCTATGAGCGTGTTATGCAAATGTATACCGTTGCCTTCTACATTGGCGTAATTATGGTGCTGATGTCGGTGTTTGCCTCGTTGGTATTACGTTCGGATACTTCCGCACTCATCCTTGGGGGGCTAGGTATGGCTGACATTATCGCTTCGCTCATCTACCAACCAGCACAAGAACTGCAGAACAGTCGGGGTAATCTTGCTCAACTTCAGGCAGCCTTCTTCAACTGGATCAACGACATCTACAACTGGAACCGTTACTTGCGTCTCATGGATGAAGAGGCGACTTCCGATAAGCGTCCACCATCGTTTAACAATGTGTGCGAAGTTTCGGATAAGATGGTACACAACACTGAAAGAATGATGGAAATGATAGAAAAATATTGTGAAACATCAGAAAAGAATATGAACAGAGAAAAATCTAGTAAATCAGCCTAATGAAGATAGATACAGGCTATGTTGGAATAGAATAAGAATGCACTATGGATACCATCATGCCTGCTGTTTGTTGGTGGAAAAGGCTGCTTGTTAATAAATTTTCAAAATGTTAAACGCAAAACACCTAAAATAAAGGGAATCTATAAAAATAATACAAGTGCTCATATATATCAAACGGATGCTTTGGAATTTATTCCGGGTGTGGAATGGCTGGGGCGGGACTTATGTAGGAGTAAAAGTGAAGAGGGGTAAGCGATGATTATAGTTCGACTAGGAGGATGTACATGTTTGAACTAAGCTTGGATATATCGAAATGTCTACTTTCAATGGTTTTAGCCTTTCTGATAAGCTGGCTGGGCTACCACTTCAAGCGCAAAGAAATGATTGTTAAGGCCAGAGTGTATTTAGAAAAACCGAGGGAGGAATGTATTCGTCAAGAGATTATTAGTTGGACTAATCCAATATTGGGTGCTGTGTAAGACCTTGAGGGTAGACTGAGAAACATTTTAGAAAAAGACGGATATTTAGTTGGCATTGCTAAAAAGAGTAAAGTTTTCATTCCTATCAAATGATATACTCTATGAAGTAACAGGTCACTATCTCAATGAGATCGAACTCGGGTATTTTGTACTTGGAGAATTCATATATAGTGGAGATGACAAGCGTTTAAAAAATGAATCCTGGTTTAAAATAATAAATCCGGCGGTCATTCCACGTTTCCATGTGCAATCCCTTGTTTCCCGAAGGACTTTTATATTTGCACGGGCCGGTTTTGGTAAGTCTAACCTGAATAAATTACTTTTCAGCAGTTTATATAAAGAAACTCCGACTATCACCAAAAGAAATGGACGAGAAGTTCCTGTGGGGACAGTGATCTTTGACCCGGATGGCGAATATTACTGGCCTGATGATAAGAATCGTCCGGGTTTGTGTGATGTTGTTGAACTGGAAGATAAAATTGTGGTCTTTACGAAAAAGAAAGGATCCAGTCCGTTTTATCAATCATTTGTAGCTAATGATATAAAGCTTGATATTCGTCGATTAAGACCATCAGAAGTTATTTCAATCGCATTATCTCCTGAAAAACAAGAACAGCAAAATGTAAGAAAGCTTAAAGGCCTTAATGATGGTGATTGGCGAAAATTAGTGGATGAAATTTTAAAGAACAAAATCCTCGCTAGCGCTCGGATTTTCTTGAGTATATCAAGTTATACCTGATATACTAAAATAAGAATGCTGCTGATCCAGAACTTATTAAAAGTTTGTTGAAATTGGAACCCGGTCAGGATGTTTAAATGGTAGCAGCACGGGGTAATATGACAAACATCGTTAAAATGCTTCATGATCCTGGCAGTCAAATGATGGATATGCTTATTTATTCACCTTTTACTTTTAAGCAGATTCAGCCCCTTTTCAGTTATCCTATATTTTTGCTTAGGGCTGTTTGGCTTATCTGGAACTGTTAAACAAATTATACCTCGATTCAATAGCATCTTAAGGGATTTTTTAAGACCACCTGATTTTGGTTTTTGATTTAAATAGACTGATATTTCTGAAATAGAAAGTTCAATTTTTTCAAGTGACATAACTATCTTTGACTCAGTATCTGTCAATTCAACTGGTGCCTCAACTGGTGCCTCAACTGGTGCTTCAGTAAAATCCATATGCATTTTCAAACGTGTGATAAATTGCACCCGTTCATCATCAGTTATAAAAACAGGTTTTGGAGAGCCATTGTTTTTCATAGCGCCCCTTATTTTTCTAAAGCCGGTATTTTTGCCTTCGGTCAGTTTTAATTCTTTTAAAAAATCTCCGATTCGCCTGTTCCTGTATCTTTTTGAGATTACAACATCATTGTTAATATTATCTTTATTTAACGGCGGAAGAGGACCGGGATAGCTTATGATGTCTATCCTGTCAAGTTCAATTCTGACTTCAATCGGTGCATCAATTTCATAGCTCTTATGATAGACTGCGTTTACTAACGATTCTTCAATTGCAGTATAGGGATATGTGAAAAATCGTATTGCTTCTGCCTGTGTGCTTACTTTCTGGACTCTTTCGCGAATAGCAGAATTTTTAATATACTGCAATGCCATTTTTATTTGAGATTAAATTGGGCCTTCAAACTTTTCTTCTTCGAATTTATCACCTATCCGGTCATGAAAAACAGTCACTTCAATCCATGGTGTCTTGATATATTTTTCAGGATTTTGTGAAAACATCAAAAGGCCAATATTTTTTGGCTTCAGAAATTCTTTTGGGCCATCGATAATATTCAAGCTTCTGCATAGATCTTCAAAACTCAAAGTACTGGGGTCTAAATCTGATTTAATCTCACGTAAAAAAACTTTCATCAATTGCAAGTCAAGGTCCTCAACAGATGCCCCGGAGTTTATTTGATCATCATATGGTATTTGATTGGACATTCCAATTAATTCCTTTTCTTCTTCTGTATTTGCAATAACCGTTGTTGATGAATGCCGGATATAATACCTGTATTCGGATTTCTTGCCTAATGCTTTTGGCGCTTTGTAAGGCCGTGCAGGACCCCCAGGACAATATAAAACAATGATCATTTTATCTGAATATCTGACAGGTTCAACGATCGGAAAATATGGGTATCGTATTTTGTTCGATAAATCAAGAAGTTGTTTCATAATGCTGTCGACCTGTTTTTCTTCCAGACCAATTATACTACGATTATCAGACACACCTAATATAATATATCCTCCACCCCAATTGTTAAAATCATTGGCAAAAGCACACATTGAATGAACAATGGCTTCTGGATTGAAACCTTTTTTTAATTCAATCCGTTCAGACTCGATCAAATTGTCCTCTAGTAGCTGTTTAATGCTGATTGGAATTGCCATCATTGATCACCGATTTTGCTCATCTTTTCTTTCCATTCCACTATTAATCTGTGTCTATATTAATCTTACATTTTACTGAAAATTCCCAATTAAAATTGACCCCCATATTTACCAAAAGACCCCTGTTTTAGGGTTCCTACAAGCTATCAAAGGGAAGATAAATTTAAGTATCGCATAGATGCATGAATATATCCTATGTTGTCAGTGGAACTGTGATATGTAGGGTATCATAATCAACAACAGGTATTTTCTTAACATGATCCTTACTTTCTTTTAATTCAAGAAGTCCAATGCCTTTTAGGAATGTGAGGTCACTGTGCACATTAGATTCCTTTTGATTACTTTGCGTACTTTATCTGTTCTTTCATTGAGATCATCCTCACCTCATGTACTTTATTACCCCACACTTCATATAAATATACTTTAATAATATCTAGATTAATACAAAGTTACAGATATAAAACACAAATATTAAATACATTCATCCATTTCCTTTCTCAAATGAAA
>JAIOQW010000055.1 GCA_021108405.1 Methanosarcinales archaeon | reverse complement strand
AAAATGTGAACGGAGTGAGCATTTTCGATATATCAAGTTATACTTGATATACTATGAAAAAATCCACTTATGGGCTAAAGTAACATGTGATGATCTATCATTAGGTGTCTAATTTCAAGGGCGAGATACACAGATGCGTTTATACTTTCCTATACGTTAAATAGTTTCGGCATTTATTGCATAATTATTAATACTAAGGAATTCAGTTTCTATATTAAGAGGCAAGATAATGACAGCTCATACAGTTGATTATAAAAGAAAAGCAATTAAGAAGTTGGATGTCTTATCGTCTGATAGATTGAAAGTAGTTCTCGATTTTATCGAATATCTTGAACAAAAAGAAGAACTTGACGCAACTCTTGAAATTCTTGCTGATGAGGAATCCATGCGAAATATTAGAGCTGCTGATCAGGATTGGGAAGCAGGAAGGATGCAGGAATTCACGCCATGGAATAAAGTGAAACGTCATGTATGAGATACTCCTTCATGATCGAGCTAAAAAAAATTCAGAATATTTCGTATCCCCTTCAAATTGAATGGTAAATGGGGTACGTATAAGGCAAGTGAATTCGATCAGTACTTTTAGACACAGATTTAGAATGAAGTTCACTATGATCCTGAATGGGCCGTCCATTTGAAAACACTTATAGATGCTCAGACACAGAATAAATATCTAGCTACCGGATCATCCTCAACCTTGCTATTAAAAGATAGTGCTGAGTCAGGGATCGGCTGTTTTGATTTTAAAACAATGAGGATTTATCTACTGGATTTGTTATAACTAAAGATATAATTGATGTGTGGGATATGGATACTAAACAGATTATACTGCTGCCGGCATGGTTGGTGCTGTGCTGTTTATAAGAGAGGAATAAATAAAGTTAATTAGTAAATTTAAATTATCTTCGAAACTCAGGAATATACAAAAAAAAGGAGGTGATGGGCATTTTTTAAGGGAGGAGGTTTTTTTGGAGGTTTATAGGGTAGGAGGTAAGGATATAGATTTAATGCCCATCTTTATAATAACTTATACGCATTAATACTATAAATAGTTACCTCATAATTATGATGATGATGATGTGATTGTAATATTCATTTAAATCTGTAGTAAAACCAATATAGTAGATATCCATATGTGATCAGTTAAGTGATGAATTGTGATAACTATAGTATTAATCATACCCGTTTTCTTGGAGCTATCATCTGCTCCTTCAATTTAAATGAAAAACGCTCAACTACCAGGACAATATACGAAGATTCCAGATACCCGATATAATCCTTCACAGTATGCACATTGCGTATGGAAGTTACCCCGCACAGTTTTCTGTACGAGAACTCGCAGAACAAAATCCTCCCTCTGGTCGGATTTTCTTGAGTACATCAAGTTATACTTGATATACTATGAAAAATTAGACACCAGGTACTTCGCTATTTGTGAAAAACTTTTCTTGTTACGGATATCATGCCTGGAAATAATATCTTTATAAATTATATCCTCATATATTCTTGCAGCCATCTCCTTTTGGAATAAATAAACCTCAGGAAAACCTCCCACATCCATATACTCCTTCAGTGCATTCTTGATCCTGGCAATACTCCCGGTGGAATAAATATCCGGCTCAATTTCCTTGAATTTCAGGAACTCACAAAAGGAAAATGGATAAAGTGTAACATCCGTATACCGACCTGTAAGATGCGTCGCCAGTTCACCTGATAGGAGTTTTGCATTGCCCCCTGTCAGAACCACCTTTTTAGTTCTCCTGAGCCTGTTGGCAAACAGTTCCCACCCCGGCACATTCTGTATCTCATCAAGCATGAAATATTCAAGTTCTGTGCTGTACAGTTCATAAAAAGCCTGTAAAACCAGATTCAGGTCTGTGGCATCTGAGACTTTTTATTATTTTCTGGAGGATCAACAGCCAGCCGTGTGATACTGCACCGTAAAAAACGTAAAGTGTACCTGTTCAGCTTTAAATATCCCTGCCATTCTGACTCCAGATTTGAACATTGAATAACTTCAATTTGCAAATAATAACATCAACCTGAGTTCGTATCAGTTCGTATCAGTTCGTTTTAGTTCGTTGTTTTTTAATTAAGGACAGTACATATTAATCAATTTAGCGAATTCATTACCATTTAAATTAAATTTTGGTATCCGTTCAATATCTACTGTATTTCTTTTTCTGCTAAAATTAACTAAAACTCCAAGACCAAGTTCAATTTTAAGAGCTATGCAAGCAGATTTTATGTCATAAAATTCCTGTTTGTAGATTAATTACATCATATCCCTCTGCATATATTAAATAAACAACGAACTAAAACGAACTCTTTGACCAGAAAAAATAAAAAAGTATCATCTATTAACCAGTAAAAAATTTGAGAGAACAGTAGTATCAATAATTACTTCCATTTTTTCAGCGTCTCACACCCGGTATAGCCAGGATATTGGGATGTTCCAGGGATTGTAGCAGCTTATCTTCAGGCAGGTCACGCTCTATCAACCTCCTGCTTTTATAAAGATGATCAATTTCATATCTCTGGTCAGGGGTTTATACTAAATAATAAGAGAACTATAAAAGTCTGTGATAAATAATATACGTAGTGAAGTAATATGCCAGTGACTTTAGAACGGTTAATTAGAACTATAGAAAGTATAGATGTAAAAACAGAAAGTGAATTTGCAGACCAATGGCTTGGCGTTTTTGAAGGTGTAATTCCAAAAGAAATGACAAGTACAGAATATATTAAAATGCTAAGAGAAACTTGCTATGCAGGCTGTCCCAAAAGTCCAAAAAATTAAAATTTTTGACCTTAGTTCTTGATTTAAAGGCTTAATTGAGCTCTTTTTTCATGGGAATTTTAGTTTTGGGACAGCCTGTATGGAAAAATCTAATATCTTTTTGGATACTGATGTTATATTGAACTGGCTGATAAAAGAAGTTGACTAAAATACCGGATTCAAATTGTGGAAATGTCCGTATGAAATAATGAAACTTATTGAGAAAAATGATATTAAAGCATATACATCGATTACCAATATTTTTGAGATAAGGTTTGTTTTGAGAAGAAAAAAAAGATGTTCTGAAATTAAAATTCCATAACCGATTACAAATGTCTGCAGTTCCAACCTTGATAAACAACATATATTCAATCACCATCCAACTGGTAGTCAGCCAACAGCCACTTCCATAGCGGGACACATTTCACATTCCCCACATCCCCTTCATAGTCCCATGTAATAACCTTCAAATTACCACACCCCAGTTCCACTGCTGCCCTCAAAAGACCTTTGAACTCCCTATCCTTAATCCCTTCTTCTCCAGACGCATAACTCACCTGTATCAACTCACTGACCTTCCTCTCCCTTATCAGCACAAAATCAACTTCCCTCTGCTGATGGTCCTTCCAGTAGAACACATCATCCCCTTCATAATAAGATTTACGTCTGTGCAGTTCAACCGCAACCAAGTTCTCCATCAACCTTCCCATATCCTGCGAAGACCCGAAGCCTATAGTATTGATCATACCCGTATCAATACAGTACACCTTTCTTGGAGCTATCATCTGCTCCTTCAATTTGAATGAAAAACGCTCAACCACCAGGACAATATACGAAGATTCCAGATACCCGATATAATCCTTCACAGTATGCACATTGCGTATGGAAGTTACCCCGCACAGTTTCCTGTACGAGAACTCGCATGAAAAATTAGACACCAGGTACTTCGCGATTTGTGAAAAACTTTTCTTGTTACGGATATCATGCCTGGAAATAATATCTTTATAAATTATATCCTCATATATTCTTGCAGCCATCTCCTTTTGGAATAAATAAACCTCAGGAAAACCTCCCACATCCATATACTCCTTCAGTGCATTCTTGATCCTGGCAATACTCCCGGTGGAATAAATATCCGGCTCAATTTCCTTGAATTTCAGGAACTCACAAAAGGAAAATGGATAAAGTGTAACATCCATATACCGACCCGTAAGGTGAGTCGCCAGTTCACCTGATAGGAGTTTTGCATTGCTCCCGGTCAGAACCACCTTTTTAGTCCTCCTGAGCCTGTTGGCGAACAGTTCCCACCCTGGCACATTCTGTATCTCATCAAGCATGAAATATTCAAGTTCTGTGCTGTACAATTCATGAAAAGCCTGCAAAACCAGATTCAGGTCTGTGGCATCTATCCCGTACAGTCTTTCATCATCAAAATTAATGTAACCGTATTCCTTTCCCTTAAGGAGCATATGGGAACATACTGATTTCCCACAGCGTCTCACACCCAGTACAGCCAGGATATTGGGATGTTCCAGGGATTGTAGCAGCTTATCTTCAGGCAGGTCACGCTCTATCAACCTCCTGGTTTTATAAAGATGATCAATTTCATATCTCTGGTCAGTGATTATTCTTTTGATTCCTTCAATGTCCACAATCTATTTACTGAACTATTTCTTTAAATAGATTGCTATTATAATGTCACACTTTTATGATAAAATATGATATTATAATGACATATATTTAAGGAATAAAATCCTCCCTTCGGTCGGATTTTTTTGACTGAGGCTCTTTTAAGAGCCGGAGATTAGAAGATTCGAAGAATCTTCGTCCGATATTCCAGAGGAATGGAGGATTAGAAGAATCTTTGCCTGAGGCGCTTAAAAAAGCCAAAGGTTAGATAATGTGAAGCATTTTAAATATATCAAGTTATACTTGATATATTATTAAAAAGGTAACATCAATGAACGAAATAAGTGTATCATTTCCGAAATCACTGGAAATCACATTAAATAAATCCGAATCTGAAACAATAAGCACAATAAAAGAGATTGTCGCATTACATCTATATAAAAGCGACAAAATCTCACTTGGTAAAGCTGGGCAGATTACAGGGAAATCGAAAAGGGAGATGCTGCATCTTCTAAGTTTCAAAAAAATCCCGATCAATTTCGATATAGATGATCTGGAATCTGATCTTGTGACACTAAACCGGGTGCTTGAATGATTAACTGCTTGTAAAATATTCACAATCGTCTCATTTTCAGAAGCATCTTTTCTGATAGATATTTTGCAGGGAATTAAAATGAGTCTTTCCAAGTTAAAGAAGATATTCTATGAAAACGACTCGTTGCCCGTCAAACATCCTTCTATTTATAATACAATGGCCAAAAGATTAATGTCATAATCATATATGGTACCAAATCAAAAAGAAGATCAAACGGTCGTCCCAGCATCAAGTGTGCTTTATAGCTCAATTTATTACTGGATAGTGAAATCAGTAATAGGGGAATTAATGTTATGGTAGAGACTATAGAAATAGGCGCTTTAGATATTGATTTTTCACATATGTTTGAAAGTCAAGTTTAACAGGTCAGAAACGGCAAGACATTGATATTAGTATACAGTTTCAATCCGTCTGAGGTCTGATTTTAACGATTAATATACTCATTATTGTTAGTATATCTCTTATGTTTCAATCCCTCTAAGGTCTGATTTTAACCATCATAACCAGCCGAAGCCAGATCATAAAAAGCATGTTTCAATCCCTCTAAGGTCTGATTTTAACCCAAGCCATTTTAGCCAAATTTTAACTAAATTCTGAACTACATTTAAACTCTGAATTCCAACGACCATTATTCGTGTTGATATCGTTTTTATTAAGAAAATATAGAGCATTCATTCTATATTAAAATACCCATTTTAGCAAAATCTTCTCATCTGATTTTCGTGGATACTTAATCTGGGATTCCCTTTATAAGCATCCACGAAAATGAATCAATCAGTTCATCAAATTCACAATCGGCCAGCATGATTAAATAATATGTTCTTATGAACTAACAAAACCACGACTTTTGTATCAATACTTATTATATTGTCAACCTGATTAAATAAAAACCGCACCATCTTCTTTTTTCTGTGAAAGTTCACTTATCTGAAGACCTATCATCGGATCATATGGAGCAGTTATTTCAAATACATTTTCATCATCAATCATCTTCTCAATATATCCTTTATTAATAAGCATAGCGAATTGTGTGACCCGAAGAGTAACAAAAAGCATGCGTGCCTCAATCCAACGTTTTTCTTTACGCAGTCTTACATATTCATCATGATACATCTCAGGAAGAACATCAATGGATTGGTCTGTTCCTTCCATAACATCTTCAATCCAATTTCTGTAAATCCCGGCAATCGTGTGTTCATCAAAATCTATGAGTTCAGGATAATTTAAAGCACGTTCGAATTCATTTAATTCCTTTTCATTATATCCATCAGCATAAACCATATCTGCAGCATCGATAAGATCTTTTTCTGTAAGCGAAGCATCTCGCAGCAGTTCAAATTGCTCAAGAGTTTTACTAACAATAACTTCTGGATAGATATCGAATTTATTTACCTGTTCTGTTAATATAATAACGTTCTCAGGTTCTCGTTTTCCATATCTATTTACACGCCCGAACCTCTGGATTAACGCATCGATAGGAGCCGGCTCACTCAAACATACATTATAATCAAGGTTTAAACTTACCTCGACAACTTGTGTTGAGATCAGGATAGATGGTTGTTGATTTAAGATTTTATCTTCCAGATTGCTTCGGTCTCTCTGAGTAAATCGTGAATGGATTAAAACAGGCCTATTAATATTAAAAAAACCTTCCTCGATTCCATTAATGATATATTCATAAACCATTTGGTATCCACTTCAAATCTAAGGGTAACTGGCACTATTTTAAATCGAAAAGCAACAC
>JAIOQW010000175.1 GCA_021108405.1 Methanosarcinales archaeon | reverse complement strand
AAGATAATAAGAAAATAATGAGTCTGTTATAAGATATACTTAATATACTATAATAAGATATATTTATTACGAATATAAATAAAATAAAAAAGAATAGGAGAATTATTTATGGTCAAAGAGCTGACTCTTCGAGTTACCGAATCACATCACCGTGATGTAGGACGCGATAAAGCGAGAATAGAGCGGGAAAAAATGGAAATGCTGGGTCTGGTAAGCGGTGACTATATCGAGATTGTCGGGAAAGAGATCACTTATGCTATTGTATGGCCAGCCTATCCTGAAGACAGAGGCAAGAATCTCTTAAGGATCGACGGAAATATACGTAACAATGCCAGGGTAAGCCTGGATGATAAAGTAACAGTCAGAAAAACAGAAGTGAAAGAGGCAAAGCGAATTACACTAGCACCTACACAGCGAGTCAGATTGGTAGGGGGAGCTCAATACCTTCACAGACTGCTGGAAGGCCGCCCGATAAAGAAGAGACAACAGATCAGGGTTGAAGCAGTTAGCAATCCATTAAATTACATAGTAATGATGACAAAGCCAACAGGGCCGGTATTTGTAGGAAAAAATACAGTTATCACAGTCAAGGAAGAAGTAGTAGACCAGAGTGAACTTCAAAGTTCACCAAAAACCACATATGAAGATATTGGAGGTTTAAGGCGTGAGATCGATCACGTCAGAGAGATGATCGAACTTCCTCTACGTCATCCCGAACTATTTCATAAACTAGGTATCGATCCGCCCAAAGGTGTACTGCTTCACGGACCACCGGGAACAGGTAAGACCTTAATAGCTAAGGCTGTTGCTAACGAAACAGATGCTAATTTCATTTCCATAAGCGGTCCTGAGATCGTATCGAAATATTATGGTGAAAGTGAAAAACATTTAAGGGACTTGTTTAATGAGGCAGAAAAGAACGCCCCATCGATCATATTCATTGATGAGATCGATAGTATTGCACCCAAACGAGGTGAGGTTACAGGAGAAGTGGAACGGCGTGTAGTAGCTCAGCTTCTCAGTCTTATGGACGGTTTAAAGGCCAGAGGTGAAGTTGTAGTGATAGCAGCCACGAACAGGCCCAATGCTATTGATGAAGCATTGCGCCGGGGCGGTCGGTTTGACCGTGAGATAGAGATAGGTATTCCTGATATGAACGGAAGACTGGAGATACTCCAGGTACATACTCGAGGTATGCCTCTTACTGATGAACTTAAAGGAAACAATGATACACAAGGTAAATTAAAGACAATTGCCGGACGTACTCATGGATTTGTAGGAGCAGATCTGTCGTCCTTATGTAAAGAAGCTGCCATGCATGCATTAAGAAAGATCCTTCCGCAGATCAATATCGATGAAGAGATCCCTATAGAGGTCAGGGATAAACTGGAAATAAGCACGTATGATTTTGAAGAGGCATTTAAGAATATTGAACCCTCTGCAATGAGAGAAGTATTCTTTGAAGTACCACAGGTGAAGTGGGATGATATTGGTGGACTTAATGCTATCAAACAAGAACTTGTTGAGGCTGTCGAATGGCCACTTAAATACCCTGAAGCATTTGAAGCTATTAATTCCAAACCACCTAAAGGTATAATGCTCTTCGGCCCACCTGGTACTGGTAAGACCATGCTGGCCAAGGCGACAGCTTATGAGAGCGAAGCTAACTTTATCAGCATCAAAGGCCCGGAACTATTGAGTAAGTATGTGGGCGAAAGTGAAAAGGCTGTACGTGAAGTGTTCAGAAAAGCCAGGCAGGCCAGTCCAGCTGTGGTCTTCTTTGATGAGGTGGATAGTATTGCACCTGCAAGAGGTACTGGTTTTGATAGTCATGTGACTGAACGTGTCATCAGCCAGATACTAACTGAAATGGATGGCATGGAAGAACTCAAAGATGTTTTAGTAATAGCAGCTACCAATAGACCGGACCTGGTCGACCCGGCACTTCTACGGCCAGGACGACTGGACAGGATGATATATATCACACCGCCGGACACAAAAGCCAGAACTGGGATTTTTAAAATACATCTGAAGGGCAAGCCATTAAACAAGAATGTGGATATTAATGAACTGGTAAGAATGACTGATGGTTATGTCGGGGCTGATATAGAAGCAATTTGCCGTGAAGCGTCTATCATGGCCTTAAGAGAGATGATCACACCAGGTATGGAGCAGAAGAAATGCAGGGAACTTTCTAGCAATATTGTGATCACAATGGATCATTTCGATAGGGCTCTAACCCGTATAAGACCAACCATTTCACGAAGTAAACTCCAGGATTATGATAAAATTGCCCAGGAATTCACCCAGTATGCCACTATTAGTGAAAAGGAAGACTCTGAGGATAAATTGAAGATATATGTATAAACAATAATTAATACAGATTTTAAGGTGATAAGAATGACAGATAGAGATAAAAGAAACATTATGGATGATATATTTAAAGAAATGACTGAGATGATAGAAGATTTAATAGAATCCGGATTTAATCCTGATGCGCAGGGCAGGGACAAACCACTTGTCTGGGGTATTTCTATGGCCCAGAGAGGAAATGAACCACCCCGGATAAGAGAGTTCGGTAATATGAATATGAAGGAGTTCATGGGGTCAATGGGAGAACCTCAACCTGATATTAGAATAGAACCAGGTGCCAAAAAGTCTATGGTTGATATACTCCAGGCAGATGATACTCTTCATGTGATCATGGAGATGCCTGGTATTAATAAGCAGGATATTACGATAGATCTTGTTGGAGATATTCTAAATATCAAGGCACTAAGTGATGACAGAAAGTATTCGGAACAAATCGAACTGCCTGCCAAGGTACTTTCTGATCCGGTAAAGGCAACGTACAAAAATGGTGTACTGGAAGTAATCTTCATGTATGACCAGTCTAACCGAAAATCAATAAAAATTGAATAGAATATATAACTATATTAAAGTTAAACGTTGAGCGGAAGGGGAGTGGGGGTTGGTGTTTAAAATAGATTCCCGCTCAACGGCAATTCATAATGAACAATCATACATAAAAACCTTTTGTTTTAGATATTAAAGTAAAATATATATATCATGTGTTCAACAAAATTTTATTGTATAGGATTTTGTTCTAGTACATCAAGTATAACTTGAATCGAAAACACTTCGTATTTTCTATTCTTCAGCTTCTTCGAAGCTTCAGTATCGAAAATGTTCACTTCGTTCACTATTTCCATCACTTCTTTTTAGTAACACTATCCTCTATCTTTGTAACAATATCTTTGAATATTATTGCAGCTTCTGATTTTGGGTTTGCCAGGATAAAGGGCTTTCCCTCATCACAATTCGTGACAATCTGTGGGTCTATAGGGATCTTTCCAAGGAAAGGAATACCCAATTCATTGGCTGTTTTTTCTCCTCCGCCTGTTTTAAATAGATTAATTGATTCACCACAATTAGGACAAACCAATCCGCTCATATTCTCAATGATCCCTATCACATTCATATTGATAGCAATCGTGAAACCTATGGCTTTTCTTGAGTCAAGTAGTGCAACTTCCTGAGGTGTGGTCACTATCACCGCACCATCAATATCAGGGATCAACTGTGCAATACTTAGAGGCTCATCACCTGTGCCTGGTGGCAGATCAACAATCAGGTAGTCTAATTCACCCCAGTATACTTCTTCTAAGAACTGTTTGATCGCACCCATTTTCATAGGACCTCTCCAGATCACCGGAGTATCTCTATCTGAGAGGAACATGCCCATGGATATTACCTTAAGGTGTGGTATGGCTTCTATTGGAAAAATACCTTTTTCATCACCTTTAACCTCGCCTTCTTCGAGGTCCAGCATCTTAAGAGTACTCGGACCGTGAATATCTGCATCCAGAAGTCCGACATTAGCGCCGCGCATTGCCAGGTCAAAGGCAAGATTAACGGCTACCATACTCTTTCCGACTCCTCCTTTTCCACTTATAACTGCAATCTTGTGTTTGATTTTACGTAAATTCTCATTCAGTTTGGTGTTATCGATTGGTTTTTCATCTGTGTTCATAGTAATTCACTCAAGGTCATGTCATTGAATTATATTCAAATATATTTTATCCCGTATATGTACGGGATAAAAATAAAATGGTAAATTTGGCATCGTTTTATAATTGATAATTGTTTAGCTCTATTAAGTTGGTGTCATATGGGAGTATTTCTTGACTGACATATACATTTTTTCCTATCACCTGTTTTATCAAAATAATTAAAATGTTCAAGCCATAACGGATCACAAGGTCCATCTTTAGCGAATTTGATGAATTGATTCAGTTGTTTAAATGTTTCCGGAGAAACATGATGTTCGATCTTACAGGCATCAAAATTCGCAGTCTCTTCATCTACTCCGATGATCATGAAGAAATCTGCCAGTGCCTTATGTCTTAGCATTAATTCTTGTGCCATTTTTTTTCCTGAGTTACTCAGCTTTGCACCATGATATTGTTCATATATTATAAGGTCCAGATCATCCAATTTATGAAGCATTTCAGTAACACTCGGTGGCTTAATATTCAGTTCTACTGCTATATCAGTGGTATGGGCGACCCCTTTTTCATTCTCTAATGCATAGATCACTTCAATATATTGTTCAATTGTCACACTTGACAAAGTACTATACCCCCAATAAAATTATACGCATGGCTCCACCTATTACCAGGGCAGTAAATACCATCAATAAAGTAGATTTGATCAGGTCTTTAATTCCCAGTTCACGAATAAGCACCGCAAAAGTAGCTACACAAGGAAAATATATAGTCAATATAGTAACCGCGATCACAAGTTGCAACGGGCTCATATCGAGTGGAACTAGCATGCCGACTGCCACATCTTTTCTTAAGAACCCAACAAGTAACGCACCTGCTGCGGCTTGCGGCAGACCCCAGATACCACTTACCACAGGTGATAAGATACTTCCCAGTACGTCTATAATACCTGCAATATATAGGATATTTACTATTATCACTCCAAGAAAAACGAAAGGTATTGCCTCTGTTAAAAAGCTTCTAACTCTCATCCATGTCTTTTTCATAACTGCTCTTGTGCTAGGTCTGTGATATGGAGGGATCTCACAAAAAAGCTCAGGACTTTCACCTTTTATAATCCTTTTCAATAATAAACCCATTATTATATAAGTTACAGCGAGCGCGGTAACCACCATAAGTATATATTTTGTTCCATAACTACCCAGAATACCGAATATCATAGCTGTCTGAGCCATACACGGGACTGCAATAGATAATAGTGTAGCTGCAATGAACCGCATTTTTCTTGTTTCAAGTATACGGATCGATAAAGCTCCCGGTACATTACACCCCATCCCTAAAAACACGGATACTATAGCATACCCATGCAGTCCGAATCTGTGAAAAATATTATCTACCAGAACAGATAAGCGCGGCAGGTAACCCGTATCTTCGATAAAGGATAAGCCAAGATAGAATGCAATAATATATGGCAGCACCATACCGAATGTAACATAAAGACCTGTTGTCAGCAAGCCCATGGACTGAATATAATCTATTTGTCCGTCTATCAGTCTTCCAATAAGAATGTCATGTAGTATTCCCTGGTCAAGCATGTTGCTTATTACCAAAGCATATGGCATGTACAGATCAAATAACGGGTCAGATATATAATTAATAAAGCCCTCTCCAATGAACCTTATAAAAGTAAAGGTCAATAACATTACACCCAGTGCTATTGGTAAACCGGTTGCCGGTTTGACTGTAAAATCAGATATAAGCTCCAGGGTGGTGTGGTGTCTATGCTCTACTCTCTGGACCTCATGGATTATCTCTCCGATATGGCTCCATTTATCTTTTATAGGTTTTTCAGTCCTGATTTCGGGTTTGGTAAAAGAGGAGCATATTTCCTTTAATCCGGACTGAAGTGTTTTTATTCCTTCACCTGTTAGTGCCACAGTAGGTACGACAGGTACTTCCAGCAGCTTTTCGAGTTTTTCTAAATTTATGGTTATACCACTATGTTTTGTTTCATCCCACATATTCAGGACCACGATCATGGGAATATCGCGCTCTATAAGTTCAAGGGTCTGGTACAGGTTACGTTCCAGGTTTGTTGCATCAACTACATTGATTATCACATCCCCTTCATCTACCATTCGTACAGCAACTTCTTCGGCTGCATTGGTTGGCTCAAGAGAATATACTCCGGGAACATCGATAAGTTCTGCCTTATGGCCACTAATACGCATGATCCCTTTGGTAAAATCGACAGTGGTACCAGGATAATTAGAAGCTATTACGTTTGCACCGGTCAGTCTGGAAAAGATCACACTTTTTCCAACATTGGGATTTCCCATTAACAGGATCTTTTTCATTCCGGATGCATTCATCATGTGACCTCGACAATAACCTTTCCTGCCATACCTCTGCCTAGTGCGGTTTTTCTATTATCAATGCTTATAACAATAGGTCCCCCGACAGGCTGTCTGGCTATTACCTCCACTATCTTTCCTTCACGTATCCCTCTTGATCTTAAGTTATTTTTAAAACCAGTTCCACCGTTGAATTTTTTAATCTTAGCTTTTTGTTTTGGTTGTAGATCCAAAAGTATGAGGTCCAGATGTATCACCGCTTTGTTTTTAGGTTTTCCTAATTTATATGTGATCCTATATATGATTTGTGTATAAAAGAGACCGTTACATTACATGTTGGTACTACTAAAATAACCGCAGATGAACACAGATAAACACGGATACGCTGCCTGAAAATCTG
>JAIOQW010000290.1 GCA_021108405.1 Methanosarcinales archaeon | reverse complement strand
TTTCGATTGGAACTGTAATCTTCTGAGTGTTATTATACGATGTTGAATCTATAATCATCTCATTATCTCGATGTACCCGATATGTATCAGGATCAAGATCAACAATGGTCCATTCAATACTTGCTGTCACATTCATGTCAACTTCCATATCCCCAGGACCGGTTATCACAGGAGCACTGTTGTCTTTGACAGTTACATTGACTCCGTCACTGGCTGTATTTCCTGATTTATCACGGACACGGATCGTATAGTTAAAAATACCGGCCTTATCGGTTTCGACTGTAACCTTAATCTTCTGGCCGCTAACATACGAAGTTGTATCTTTGAATATATCACCATCAAGATATACCTGGTATGTATCAGGATCAAGATCAATAATGGTCCATTCAATACTTGCTGTCTCATCCATATCAACTTCCACATCCCCGGGACCGGTTATCACAGGAGCACTGTTGTCCTCCACAGTTACATTGACTCCGTCACTGGCTATATTTCCTGATTTATCACGGGCACGGATCGTATAGGTAAAAATACCTGCCTTATCGGTTTCGACTGTAACCTTAATCTTCTGGCCGCTAACATACGAAGTTGTATCTTTGAATATATCACCATCAAGATATACCTGGTATGTATCAGGATCAAGATCAATAATGGTCCATTCAATACTTGCTGTCTCATCCATATCAACTTCCACATCCCCGGGACCGGTTATCACAGGAGCACTGTTGTCCTCCACAGTTACATTGACTCCGTCACTGGCTATATTTCCTGATTTATCACGGGCACGGATCGTATAGGTAAAAATACCTGCCTTATCGGTTTCGACTGTAACCTTAATCTTCTGGCCGCTAACATACGAAGTTGTATCTTTGAATATATCACCATCAAGATATACCTGGTATGTATCAGGATCAAGATCAATAATGGTCCATTCAATACTTGCTGTCTCATCCATATCAACTTCCACATCCCCAGGACCGGTTATCACAGGGGCACTGTTGTCCTTCTCAGGGGTACTGTTGTCCTTCACAGTTACACTGACCCTATCACTGGCTTCATTATCTGATCCGTCCCTGGCATGGATCGTATAGGTAAAAGTACCGGTTTCATCAGTTCGGACCTGAACCGTAATACTCTGAATGCTATTATACGGTGTTGGATCTACAATTATCTCATCACCTCGATATACCTCGTAAGTACCAGGGTCGGGATCAATAATAATCCATTTAATACTTACTGTCTCACCCATATCAACTTCCATATCTTCAGGACCTGTTATCACAGGGGCACTGTTATCTGCCTTAATAACATTGACTTCATTGCTAGCAATATTCCACGAAGAATCTGTTGCAAAGATAGTATAGCTATCCGAGCCTGACATTATTGAATCATCTGAGATACCTGCCTGTGCTGTATACAAAAAAATAACAAATAAGATTAATAAATAGAAAATACTATTATTTTTTACCATTCCCTTACCTCCTACCCGACTATAAATTAGTCAATATTTTAAAACATTTTCACAGTATATAAAACCATCTAATTTTTTTTGTAATCTTCAGATTCTTCGAAGCTTCAGGTGAAGATCCTACGAATCTTCTAATCCTCCATTCCTCTGGAATGTCGGTCAAGAAAATCCGACCGAAGGGAGGATTTTGTTATGTGTATTAGCTACTATTAAATAGCTTATAGACTAATAATTACCTAAATTGGAGGGTAGTAATGCAAGATAGAGATGGAATGACAATTTTAATAGATCATAAATGGAGTATCATTGCAGCTTTTATGTTGTTCTTGATCTTCTGTATCTTCGGATATGTAATTCTTCCGTTATTGGATGGTATCATCCTCGGATTAATATTTGCATATATCGCACGTCCGATTAAAAAGTTTTTGGAGAGAAAAGGTCTCGGGATAAAAATATCCTCTTTAGTTGCTACTTTTGTTATCATCGCACCTTTGATGGGTATACTGGGATTAGGATTGATCGAGATCATCAATATGTTATTGGTTATAGCACAGAATCAGGAGCAATTGGTAAATTCTATAGTAATATTCATCAATGGGCTTAATATCCCGGAATCTATGTATAACACGATACGGGATATGGTGTTTAGCCTCTCCACAACAGTACTGCCCATGCTGGGAAAGATCCCTATCTCATTGGGATTAAGTATTTTAATGTTCTCACTCAATGCTATTATATCGGTCTTTGTCTGCTTCTTTTTACTTATGGACGGTTCTAAGTTCGTAAATTCACTAATACAAATTGTACCTGAAGAAAATCTTCCGATTCTTAATTCCTTTATTGATCATTTTGATAAGATACTTGCAGGTATTTTCATGGGCAGTATTTATTCATCTATAATTACCGGGACGCTGGCTATTCCGGTATTATATTTTTTTGAGGTACCTCATGTACTTGCATTATCAGCCCTGATACTCCTTGCGGCCCTGGTCCCTGTAATTGCGGGTTGGATGGTGATCTTCCCTATTGCTGTAATGAGGTTGTTTGAGTTCGGATACTGGAATGCGGCTTTTTTCCTGGTTGTTTCGACATTAGTGTTATATACTCCAACTGAATTGATATTAAAACCATATATAGTAAGCAGGACTTCGAATATCCATGCATTATTGATCTTACTTGCCTTTATAGGAGGCGGCCTGGTAGGAGGTATCAGCGGGTTCTTTATGGCCCCTATAATGCTAGGTATACTGATCGCGGCTTATCGTGCCTATGTTAAAATTGGGATAAATCAGGTTGATATTTTCAAAATGAATGAATAATTACACTGGAAAATCCTCGCTTGCGCTCGGATTTTCTTGTGAGGGATGGTCTTTGGGTGTGATGGTTGAAATTGTGTGGTAATTTATTTTTTTTTGTTGCTTTGGGATTTTTGATAAAAGGTTTTATAAATCTCCGGTATATTTTTATACAAGCTATACAATAAGAAATCAAATATAAATATTGATGGTTATGATAATATGGTTGGATTGAGGAAAATTTTTATAGGAATTATGTTTATTGCTTTGGTTATAAGTTTAGTACATGCAATACCCATTTTTGATATAGTATATCCAGAAAGTGATCCTAGTACATCTCCGGGTGAAAAACAGGATTTTACTGTTCATACAAATGAAACAGTGAATTTTACATGGTATATTAATGGAACATATCAAGACAGTACGATAAATAATAATGAATCAACATATTCCAATAATTTAACATCGGTTGGCACACATAATGTTACTGTTAAAATTAAAAATATAAACGGGGAAAATTCCTATCAATGGAACTGGAGTGTTAATACACCTTCTGAGCCAAGTTTTACGAGTATATCCCCTGATACTCCTCATAATACATACAATGGAACTTCTCAACAATTCAATATTGAAATTGACCAACCTGTTAATGTTACCTGGTATTTAAATAACGTTGAAATGGATTTTATTTCAGAATTAAATGATTCATCATCATTTACCAACAATTCTCCTATTGGTACATATGTTGTTGAAGTATTAGTACAAAACCAGAATGGAACGAACACAACAACCTGGAACTGGAATGTTATCGAAATACCACCACCATCTATAAACCCATCTCTTCCATCTGATCCGAAATCAGACTTTGGAGATGAACAAACTTTTTTAATATCACCAGACCAACCAGTAAATATTACTTGGTTCATGAACGAAATAGAAATACCGGGTGAAAAAAATACTTCTTATTTCAATAGTACTGCACCTACTGGTGAATACAATATTACTGCAACTATTAAAAATGTCAATGGAACAAATAGTACTACATGGATGTGGTCTGTAGATCTAGAACAAGTAGTGATCAGTAACCCTGATCCTTCAGGAAATGTCTCTTCTATTGAAGGTGAATCTAAAACATTTTCAATACAAGTAAACCAAATATGTAAAATTGAATGGTTTATAAATAATGTTTCAAAGCATATTAATGATTCAGCTAGTTCAGGTTCATTTACTACATCTATAAATTCTGCAGGTAATTATATAGTTGAAGTCGTAGCTACAAATACTACAACAGGTGCCAACAAACCCCATAAGTGGAACTGGGAGGTCAATTCAAAGACTTATGAAGAAGGCAACCGTATATGGGATGAAGAAGAGGGTTTATCTGATACCTACACCTGGACCCCCCAGAGTTTCAGCGGCTTCTACTATAATCTGGACACTAATGAAGGCAATGAGACCCTTACAATAAATATTAATGTTGATGACAGATCCATTGGTGATGGTGACATAAAATACAGGACCGAACCTATCATAAGAGAATTTGAAAGAAGTACTTTTGGCAAATATTATATCATTGGTTTTATGGCAGATCGATACTTTGCAGGCTATGAGAACGGGACCATAGGAAATCCTTCCAATAACCTGATGGATGAAGAAATATTAAGCCGTGTACTTATTGATGATGATGAAACCCAGATGATCGAATCAGGTACTCCCCTTGTACTTGAGGAAGGATATGAATTCCGCGTTACTGAATATGCGGCAACAGGAGATGATGTTATGGTAGCCCTGTTCAAGGACGGAGAAAGTATATATGAAACCATCCTGTCCGAAGGGGATACTTTTACCTATGAAAAGGACCTGGGTTCAGCCGAAAATATTCCCATTATTGCCATACATGTAGATACCGTGTTTCGGGGTATGGAGAGAAGTACCATTAACATTGACGGCATCTTCCAAATATCTGATGATTATATCAAAGTAGAGGATGGAGACAGATTTGGCCTAATGAAGATCGAGACAGTTGATTCTGATAAGATAACTATGGAAAATTCAAACGATGTCTCACTCAAAAAAGGAAATACCTTCAACCTGATGGGAAAGATAAATATCGAAGTTGGGGATGATAAGACACTCAGGTTCGCACTTACTGTGGATACATCAGAACCAGGCACCTATGAACTTAGAGGCACAGTTACTGATGATCTAACTTATACATGGACACCTTTAAACTTTGAAGGTCTACTGTATGATATGGATAGCGGAGAATGTGCTGAAACCTTAAAGCTTGACAATCGTGAAAGGAGGACTATAGAAAGCGGAAATTTAGACTATAGCACTTCCACGATCAATATGAGTTTTGAATACAGCGGATGGAATGATTTTAAATCCATCGGATTTATGGGAGAGAAATACTTTGCAGGCTATAATAAAAACAGCATTAAGTCAAAAGCCGTAAGCCTGATGGATAAAGGATACCTTGGCAAGATACTAATAGATGAAGATGAGGAACATACTCTATATGTAGGCAACTCGCTGCCGCTGGCAGACGGATACAGTTTCAGGGTCGATGAAATAAGCCAGGATGGTGACTCGATAATGGTAGCTCTGCTTAAAGATGGTGAAGAGATCAAATCAGAAATTATCAATGATAAGAGTACCTATACCTATACCAAAGAGATCGATGATGAAGATATTCCGATGATCGCTATCCATATTGATAGGATTTTCAGGGGCATGGAATCAAATTCCATATTCGTAAATGGTATATTCCAGATATCTGAAGATTTTAAAAAGGTCGAAAAAGACGATTCTTATGGCGAAATGGAAATAAAAAATGTCGGTGACAATGAAATTAAAATGTCAAATGACGGCAGTATCACTCTCGGTAAAGGTGATACCATCGGTATTATGGGTGATATCAAGATCAAGGTAGCAGATTCCAATACTGTAAGGTTCTATCCCTTCCAGGAGATCGAAGTAAAAGCACTGGAATCTCTTAAGATCGATTTTCCGGAGAATATCTATAGTAATCAGGAGTTCACTATAAGAGTCACCTCTGATGGCAATGAAGTGGAAGATGCATACATATCATTTAATAATATAGAAATAGGTAGCACGAATTCAAACGGTGAACTTGTATATACACCAACAGAAACAGGATCATTTGCCATTACTGCATCTAAATCCGGTTATAACAGCGACAGCAGTGACATCGAAGTAATATTTCAACCTAAAGCAATTAATATTGCGTTCCCGTCAGTAATAGATAAAGATGAACTTCTCACTATATCAGTAACCTCAGAAGGTTCTCCACTCAGTGGTGCTTCGGTCATGTTCGGCAGTATTGACCTGGGAACCACACCAACAAGCGGGAATATTACCTATACACCTGATGAGATCGGCACATTCACCATCTCAGCATCCAAAACAGGCTACCAAGATGTTTCAAAGGACATTGATATTTCAGACCCATCTGCCAAACTGGTATTCTCAAACCTGACGATCGATCCGGAAGAAGTAGAACCTGGACAAATAGTCACTATTACTGTCGAAACTGCTAATTTTGGCACGCTACGAGAAGTTGAAACAGTAATTCTCAATATAAACCAGGAGGAAGAATCCAGCAGGGATGTAACACTTGGTCCGGGTGAGATCACTACACTCACATTTTCAGTTAATAAATCAAAATCAGGTACTTACGATGTTGAGATAGGCGGGCGTGAAGGTTCCTTCAAAGTAAAAGGAGATAGTTCAATAAGTACCATTGCCCTGATACTACTGGGGATCATTGGTATCATCTCTATTGGCGCAATCATATATAGTGTCTCACAGGGTAATCTATCATTTGATTCTATGACCGGGAAAGCCAATGAAATTGAACAGAAGATGAAACGCCTTATAGAGAAGTAAGCAGGGTGTGTCTCAAAACTAAAATTCACAGAACAAAATCCTCCCTTCGGTCGGATTTTCTTGACCGACATTCCAGAGGAATGGAGGATTAGAAGATTCGTA
>JAIOQW010000340.1 GCA_021108405.1 Methanosarcinales archaeon | reverse complement strand
GTGGGATGTCACCATAAAACCCACATTTGGGTAAATTATTTATTGGGAATTCCCTAATATGAGATTAGATAAATGAAGAACAAAATCCTCCCTTTGGTCGGATTTTCTTGACTGAAGCTCCAAAGGAACTGAAGATTAGAAGATTCGTAGAATCTTCACCTGAGGCTCTTAAAAGAGCCGAAGATTAGAAAATGTGAACAGAGTGAGCATTATCGATATATCAAATTATTATACTATAAAGCTAACGATGACAGGATCATGGAAAAAAATACTCAATTTAATAAATTAGAAGAAAAATCAAAAGAATACTACATGCATCTCAATCTTATAAATGAGATTTTAAGGCATGATATTCTAAATGACCTGACAGTTATTAGTGGTGCTTTTAGACTTTATAAAGAAAACCGGGAAGAAAAAAATCTTGGAATGGCACTTGATCGCACTAATACATGTATTGAAACAATAAACAGAATGAGGGATCTTGAATTATTCTTTTCCTCCCATACTGACTTAACAATATATTCTATAACTGACGTTCTGGAAGATGTTATAAAACGTTATCCATCAATCACATTTAACATAGAAGGTCAATCCCAGGTCCTGGCTAATGAATGTTTTACTTCCATTTTCGAGAATCTAATAAGTAATGCTATAATTCATGGAAAAACCGATACAATAGATATTAAGATAAAAACAGATGCAAAATACTGTAAGGTAAGTATTGCTGATGAAGGTATCGGAATCCCGGATAAAATAAAAAAGAAGATATTTGATAAGGATTTTGTATATGGTGAAACAGGGAAAACAGGTTTGGGATTGTATGTAGTCAGGGAAGTTATGCAATATTATGGCGGATATGTATGTGTTGAAGACAATACACCCAAAGGTACTGTTGTTACATTGGTATTTAGAAAAGTGAAGTGAAGTGTATTAATGGAAAAATTAATTCAACTCATTGTGAATATAAAAAAAAATCGTGAAGTAAGAGAAACTATAAATTTTCGAATACAGGAATTCCAAAAAATCACTGAAAAATCAACTGATGGAATTCGAAAAGAACTTTGTTTTTGTATTCTTACTGCGAATTTCAATGCTGAAAAATGTATAAGAATCCAGGAAGAAATAGATGATGGTTTGTTAACCTTTTCAGAATCTCAATTAGCAAAAGAATTGAAAAATTCAGGTCATAGATTTCCGAATATAAGAGCAAAATATATTGTGGAAGCCAGAATGCATGAAGAATCTATCAACAGGATCCTTTTATCTTCCGGAAATGAACAAGAACATCGAGACTGGTTAGCTAACAATATAAAAGGAATCGGCTATAAAGAAGCAAGTCACTTTCTTAGAAATGTTGGCTTTACAGATCTTGCGATCATAGATTTTCATATTATTGATTTGTTGACAAGGCTGGGTTTAATTCAAAAACCAAAAAGTCTTGGAAAGAAAAAGTATTTGGAGATTGAAAAATTATTACGAAATGCATCAAGAAAGTTAAATATGAACCTGGCTGAATTAGATCTATATATGTGGTATGCTGAAACCGGAAAAATATTGAAATAAAAATAATGAGAAGATTGTGACTTAACCCGAAAGATATATAAATAATTCGGATATAAATCATAATGATTATGATCCGTAAATTTATCAATCGAAGTGATGATCTTGCATTACTGAATCGTGAATATCTATCAGACTCCTTCTCTTTTACCGTAATCTATGGTCGCCGACGTGTTGGAAAAACCGAGCTAATAAGCCATTTCCAGATGGATAAACCTCATATCTACTTCCTGGCAGACAAAAGAGGTACATCTTCAAATTTTCATAGATTTAGAAAAAAAGCGGCTGATCTTTTTGAGGATTATGAACCGGACATTGGGACATTTGATCAGGTATTCGAGTATATTAAAACAAAATGGGTGAGCCAAAAAAAACTAATAATTGTTATCGATGAATTTTCATATCTGGCCCAAATGGATGAATCCATCCCTTCAGTATTTCAATTGATAGTGGATGAGGTACTAAAGAGCCCTCAGTTTTATCTGATATTATGCGGCTCCTCTATTTCAATGATGGAATTGAGCACACTTGCATATTCGAGTCCACTATATGGAAGAAGAACAAGTCAGATAAAACTGCAACCAATGCGTTTTAGAGATATCCGTGAATTTTTCGGGGAATCAAAACCTGATGAACTTATGAAAATATTCGGTGCATCCGGAGGTGTTCCCTTTTATCTTCAATTTTTCAATCCTAAATCCTCATTCTGCGAGAATGTAAAGAATATCCTCTTTGCAAAAGAGGCCGTATTATATACAGAAGCAGAAATTTTATTACGAGAAGAGTTAAGGGAGCCTGCCACTTTTATGAACATTCTTTTTGCTATATCAAAAGGAGCAACGAGACCCAATGAAATTGCTTTAAAATCGTTTATGGAAGTAAAAGACCTGCCATATTACCTTGATATTTTAATAAGACTTGGATTCATTAAAAAGGAACATCCTGTAACAGAGAGGCCTGTTACAAAAAAGACTATCTACCGAATTAATGACAATTTCATGCGGTTCTGGTTTCGTTATATTTTAACTCATAAAAATGAACTTGAACAGGGATATAAGGAACAGGCTGTGGAAGACCTTAACAATAGTTATAGCACATTTCTTGGAGAAACCTTTGAACAGGTAGCAAAAGAGATGTTGATATATATGAACCTATCCGGGAAATTACCCTTCCATTTCCAGAATATCGGCAGGCAGTGGGGCAAAATCCCGCGTGTTCCCAGTGGACGTAATAACTATGAGATCGATATCGCAGCTATAAATAATGATACAAATGAGATACTTTTTTGTGAGTGCAAATACCAGGATAAAAAAATAGATAGTGATGTATATTTAAAGCTAAAGGAAAAAGCAGGTTTTGTACAATGGCAATCCGGCCAAAAAAATTATTTTGCATTGATCAGTAAATTGGGGTTTACAGATAAAATGAAACGTGCAGCTAAAAAAGATAATGTATTATTGCTAACACTTAATGATTATGTATTACACGGTTGATATTTAACCGGGAGATACGTCAGAATATCTCGATTCATGAGATGGATGGTGTAATCCGGAACTAAACCAAGCCTCAATTCCTTGAGAAGTGAGTGTATTAGCGTCTAAAAAAATTAATACCGTGATCTTAAAATGTGACAACTTTATCGGAATTTGTTATAACTTCATATAAATCCTTCATTGTTGATAGTGGACACAACTCGGAACCATCAGATTGGCGGATCTTAAGACACATACCACAGGCAAGTATTTCTCCACCGTTATCAACCAGATTTTGCATTTGTTCTGTCACCACAAATTTATCCGTATCCAAGGATTCACACTCTACACCTTTGGCTAATAAAAACACTTTAACTTCGTCGCCTTCATTCAATGCAAAATTTCCTAATCGAAAAGCGTTCCATACGGTTTCCGAATCATTCGAATAAATCACAATTCCTAATTTCATTATTTTTCACCTTGATTTTCTGTATAGCCTAAATGGTGGATTATGCAATATATTTCAACTTTTTATATTTAAAATTTGTGTATATTTTTTAGAGACTTTTTATTTTTTTATGATTGAATTAGGAAATAACAAGAATAAACCATCAGATGAACTTATATTGGCTATTATCAGAAAATAATAAAAAGTCTCCTGATTTGAAGTGGATACGCTAAATCTTTAAGTAATGTTAAGTTATATTTTATAGCATATCAAGTATAACTTGACATATCGAAAATGCTTCGCATTTTCTAATCTTTGGCTCTTTTATGAGCCTCAGGCGAAGATTTTACAAATCTTCTAATCTTCGGCTCTTTTAAGAGCCTCAGGCGAAGATTTTACAAATCTTCTAATCTTCGGCTCTTTTAAGAGCCTCAGTCAAAAAAATCCGAGCGTTAGCGAGGATTTTTTAATTTAAAATGATAATCCAGGCTATCAATATCACCAAACAATATAAAATCGATAAGATCACTATAGATTCACTGAATGGTGTAGATATTGAGATCAATAAAGGCGATTTTGTCGCTATTGAAGGACCAAGCGGTTCTGGCAAATCCACCTTACTGCATATTCTGGGCTGTATTGAGAGTCCCACATCCGGTAGAGTAATTATTAATGGTACTGATACTTCCTCATTGTCATCAAAGGCTCTGGCCAGACTCAGACTTACACAGATCGGGTTCGTTTTTCAGCAGTTCTATCTTCTTCCGACATTAAGCGCTTATGAGAATATTGAACTCCCCATGGGTGAAGCAGGTCTATCCAAGAAAAAAAAAAGAGAAAGGACAAAATATTTATTAGAATCAGTCGGGCTTGACAAGCGCTCACAACATAAGCCCACACAACTTAGCGGCGGTGAGCAGCAGAGGGTGGCTATTGCCAGGTCCCTGGCAAATGAACCTTCCATCATACTTGCAGACGAACCCACCGGTGAGCTGGACTCTGATAATAGCACACGAATTATGGATCTATTCCAGACTATTAACCGGGAGTTCGGGCAGACAGTAGTCATGGTGAGCCATGATATGTCCATAACATCCAGGGCTCAAAGGCTTATTCATCTTAAGGACGGGAGAATCATTGTGTGACATACTTGAAGATGTCATTAAGGAATCTGTTACGCAGGAGATGGCGAACAATTTTTACTGTCATAGCTATCGGTACCGCAGTATCTATGATGATCCTGTTAACATCAGTAAGTCTAGGATTGAATCAGAGCACTGTTAATGATAATACTATTGATTACTGGGTATTACCGGCTGATTCTACTGTTACGGACCCCATAACAGGGGCAGGACAGACTATGCTGGAAAACGTACATAGCGAGATAGAAACATTGTTCCTTGAGAGGAATGTACAGGGCGCAAGTCCTGTCCTGAATAGTGTAATATATTCCCGATCAAATACTGATGATGAGGTCAATGTGGTAATAGCCAGAGGAGTTATTCCCGGCACTATTGATGTTATACCGGCGTCAGTAAGTGGTTTAACTCAAGGTGATCCGTATTTCTATGGTGGGAACCGGACAAAAGAAGCCGTGATCAATAGGCAGTTAGCAGACCTTTCGGGACTGAATATAGGAGATCTGCTTTACATTAATATCTCTGTGGATGCACTTATTGATTCGGAACCATTCACAATAGTCAATATTTTTGATAAAATTGAATATTCCAGCTATCCACTGGTAGTAATACATCTCTCGGAACTTCAACAGCTTAGTGGGAACCTGGAAAATGATCGAGCTGATCATATCATTATAGAAGGAGAAAATGCCGGTGAGCTTCTTGAACGCCTATATCCGGAACATCTTATATTGTCCGGTTCGCAATATACCACTCATAAGATCATGAGTGATCAACGTATACTGGCAACAGCTTTTACTGCATCTTTGGTATCTTTTATTATGGGAGTGCTGTTCATTGGTACTACTATGATAATGTCTGTTAGTGAACGGGAAGGGGAGATGGCAGTAATGAGCGCTATTGGTATCTCAAGGTCTTCCATCGTAAGAACAGTACTGTATGAGTCCCTGTTCCTTTCACTTGCCGGAGGGATCACAGGGATATTATTTTCTTTTATTGGAAAAATGTTATTATTAAGCTTTGTCTTAAAGGTATTTGGTTTTAGTGTACAATCTATTACTGATCCGGTCTTGATGCTGGGTGGACTGGGTATTGCAGTAGTATCAGGTATATTTACCAGTTTATTAGCTGCATTATTGATGAAACGACCTGATATTTCAAGAGTTTTTTAAGTATTTCAACCCAAGTTTCCCACCTAATAATCAAAACCCATGTCAGATAGCTACATCCCTTCAAAATTTCTGCTATTTATTGGTCGTATTATTCTTCATTTAATTCCCATCGATTTTAGATATCCCCTCCTCACAACGTTCTCACTTTGAAACAACTCCAATACATACACCTTTTGCGGACTTCTTACTCTTATATCCATTTCCTTCAAACGGTTTGCGATCGTGATATCCAGCAGATACGAAAGTATGCATATTGTGTAATGCGCCTGATTCTTATGTAGCTATTAGATGCCTCGGATTTGAGTGAAGCGAAATCCGGGGTCGTTGAGTGCGGGATGGCAAGACCATGCTTGGTGAGACAGTAGTAAATAAATATAATCTATTTAAACTTATACAATTGGCACACGTTCTAAAAAGTAGTATATGAAATCGAATCTTAAGAATTAAAAAGATGAAGGATAACAATATGAATATTAAAAGTAAACATATAATATTAACCGGAGCTGGTTTTAGTAAAAATTTCGGGGGTCTGTTGGCAAAAGAAATGTGGTATGAAATTTTTAATCATAAAAGAATTCAAGCTCAATTGAAAATTAAAGAATTAATGATGGAAGATTCTGATCTTGATTATGAAAAAATATACACTTCTATAATGGAAGGTTCATATAAAAATGATGTAAAAGAAGATATTGATTATGTTTTGAGGTCTGCATATAAGAATATTGACGATACTCTCAGGGAGTATTCCAATGGTAATCCGCACCCTGTTGAGCTAACTAATCTTTTAGAATTGTTTTACCGTTTGGCTGGACAAAACAATAAAAGTTTCATTTTTACACTCAATCAAGATATGTTTTTTGAAAGACTTTTTAGTTTTAGTGTTAATAAACCGTGTATTCCTGGAATCGAAAATAATCCTGAGTGGTTTACATCTTATTATAGCCCATCTTCGTCACAATGTATTTAAAACCATATCAGTGGACCACATCAATTTTAA
>JAIOQW010000167.1 GCA_021108405.1 Methanosarcinales archaeon | reverse complement strand
TATACACTATCCTATTATTTCAATGTGAACACAGTATTTTCCCGGTATATGGAATTCTATGTGATAGGTACCATAACACTTGACAAGATCATAGTAGTGGGGTTATGTGGTCTTATTTCCGTGGTACTGGTTATTTTATTGTATATAAGAAAACCACCCGTTGATCCGTTCCAAATGATCGAATCCAGGTATAAATGGATGATAGAAAGGCTCCAAACAGCCTGGGACAACAGGAATGAGAATAATATAGTTGCAACTGACCTGAATGAACAGGTGACCAATAGGCTAAAACAGGTGAATATAGGTGAATTTCTCAACCGCAAGCACCTGGCTACCAGACTGGTATTATCTATTATCCTGGTAGGTTCGTTGATAGGGCTTTCCACCACCCAGACACATTCGGGTTTTACCCCTGCGGATATAGCTCAATTAATTGAAGAGACAACTGATAATCTCTCGAATAGTACCCTGCCTAACCAGACATCCCAAAAGAATGGGATGGACGAAGATATCTACGGAGAAACCTCGGTAGCCAGCCTTTCGGGAGAGAATATAGAACTGCTCATTATCCCTGGCCTGGGTACTGATGTCACTATCAGGCATACTGAGCCTGAGGATGATAATCCCTTTACGTCGTCCACAGGATTTCCTGTTGAGAATATAAATGCATCAGCAGCCGCTGATGAGAGTTACCAGGCAATCCTTGCGCTGTCTGACCATGATAGTGACCTGGTAAAAAAATATGCCATATTGCGCAGTAAATTATAATCAAATGTAGTGAGGTATTGAATGAATATGGATAAGAAGAATCTATCAGATACATACGATCGATCAGTTGAGATATTCAAATCAGTCTATAATGAGATCTCTAAAGTGATCGTAGGTCAATCAGAAGCTATAACACAGATCATAATAGCTATGCTGTGTGACGGCCATGCTCTTATTGAGAGCAATCCCGGACTTGGCAAGACACTTACTGTCAGTACACTATCGCGCATACTTGACCTGAAATTCAACAGGATACAGTGTACACCTGACCTGATGCCTTCTGATATCACCGGTACTTATGTAGTAGAAGAGAAAGGCGGCAGTAAAGAGTTCAGGTTCGAACCCGGGCCGGTATTTACCAATATCCTGCTGGCTGATGAGATCAACAGGGCATCTCCGAAAACACAAAGTGCACTGCTTGAGAGCATGCAGGAGAAGCAGGTTACTGTAGGTAATACAACATACTCACTTGAGAGGCCTTTCTTCGTACTGGCAACCCAGAACCCTATTGAAATGGAAGGAACTTTCCCATTACCTGAAGCCCAGTTGGATAGATTCCTGCTAAAGATCAACATGGATTATCCGTCTTTTGAAGAAGAGAATGAGATCGTAGACAGGTATACAGGTAATGTGGTACCTGAAATAAATAAGATAATATCAAAAGAACAGTTGATAAAATTGCAGATGCTGACACGAGATGTACCCATATCAGAAGAACTGAAAAAAAAGGTTATCAGGATAGTGGCCAAAACGCGTACTGATAGAGAATTTATTGAATACGGAGCATCACCAAGAGCCAGTATAGCACTTATTTTATCATCCAAAGCAAGAGCCCTGATCTTTGGGCGTAATTATGTTAGTGATGAGGATGTGCAATCAATGGCATATCCTGTATTACGGCACAGGATCATCCTGAATTTCGAATCCCAGCGTAAGGGCATTACCCACGACAAGGTGATTGACAATATTTTACAACACACAAAACACATCAAATAGGTCATGATCTCTACTGATTTCTTACGTGAACTTGACCGTTTCTCTTTTGCTGTACAAAAAAGAGTGTCAAGTCAATATGCCGGAGGACGCCGTTCTACCAGGATTGGAAGAGGCACCGATGCATACGGTTTTCGTGAATATGAAAGAGGTGACGATTTCAGGACCATCGACTGGAAGGTATATGCCCGTACTGAAAAACTGTATGTCAGACAGTTTGAGGAACACAGGGACCTGGTCACCCATATCCTGCTGGATGTAAGCGGTAGTATGAATTTTCCTGATGAGGGACTCAATAAATTCGAATACGCTGCCATGCTGGCAGTAGGGTTTGCCTACCTGGTGATGCGTGAGAATGAAAAATTCACTATATCCACCTTTACAGACGATATGGCTATTTTCAAACCAGGCAGGGGAAAAGTGAACCTATTATCGACCATTGACAGGCTGAACAGTATTAATCCCGGGGGACCTACTGCATTCGAAGATTCTATCGAGCAGTACAGCAAAGTGATACATTCAAGATCAAGAGTGATCATTATCTCTGATCTCCTGATACCATTAGAGGATATACGCCCTGCCATTTACCGTGTGGGACAAAATGACATGATCGTTATTCAGGTGCTTGATCCGTCTGAGATAAAGCTTCCTGAGGTCGGTGCAGTAAAGCTGCGTGACCTTGAATCATCACAGCAGTTATTTACTGATATCAACACTTCCCTGGTATTAGAATATACCAATGAGCTTTTATTACATAGAGATAGCATCAAGACAGAATGTGATCGACTTGGTGCGGATTTCTTTTCCTTCAGTACAGATCTGCCTATCTTTGAGGCCATCTACAGGACCATTCACGGGAGATGAATTGATTGGCAGGGTTTTTTAACATACTATTTTCCAACCCGCTGGGACTGCTGGCACTGGCCAGTATTATTCCACTTATCATTCTATATCTACTGCGCCCGAAGACCATTGACCTGAATATACCTTCACTGCTTTTTATTTTAAAACGCGAAGAACAGCGCAGTAAGCTTTCACTGCTATTTCGAAGGCTTATCCGTGACCCGTTGTTTCTTATACAGTTATTAGTATTGATCCTGTTAAGCCTTGCAATAGCAGGCCCGTATATCATAGATGAAAAGGTTTCAGGTGAGCATACGGTGATCATAATAGATAATTCGGCCAGTATGCAGGCAGGCGGAAGGCTGGATCAAGCTAAAGATATGGCTACCAGGCGTTTGTCTGCTGTTAATAGTGTGATCTGGGCACAGAATGTACCTGTACTGGCATTAAAAGAAAAAAGCACAACAAGAGCTAAAGAAGTGATCGCTATAACTCCGCAGCGCGCTGTTGCCTGTGATCTTGCTGCTGCTATTACATATGCAGAAAGGATTTCGGGTGCGGGTGGCAGTATCATTGTTTTTTCAGACTTTGCCGGCTGGACAGGTGATGACCCGCTTGTGGCAAAAAGCCTGGCTGAATATAATGGAGTGAAAGTTGAGTTTGTAGGGGTTGATGAGCCTGGTAACGGGAATATTGGTTTTGTTAATGGCTGGATAGATATTTCCAATGGAAAATATAACCTGAACCTTGCAATTAAGAATTATAATGAACAAAATGCTAATGTACAATTAGAGATCAGGAACGGAGATGCAGGTCAGAGTGCAACACTGGATATCCCTGCACATACTACCCGCGCATATATTGTACCTGATCTTAATACCGGGCGTACTGAAGTTACTATAAGTGGTGGTAGTGGTGGTGGACTTGGGCTTGATGATACTGCTTATGCTTTTATCCCACCTGTTGTGGGTGGTAGTATTATGTTTGTGGATAGTAGAGACCAGACACCGACCGGAGAGGCTCTGGGACTTCTTAGCGCAGGAGTTGAACATTCCAGGCAACTGCCACAGGACCTTTATGCATATGATATTGTGATACTTGGTACATTGAACAACGGATCAGTTGATTGGAATGTATTGAATGATTTTGTGAAAGGCGGCGGAACATTGATCGCAATGGCCTCTTCGTCCCTGGTTAATTCAAATAGTGATCTGCTGCCTATTACTATTACCGGCATTTCAAATGACACGAAGATCACAGTAGTGGCAGAAAATCAGTTGACCGGGAGTATTGCTTTTGAAGATATTGAGGTAGTGCGTTATATAAAGGGCACAGTACCTGATGGTGCTACTGTGCTTGTAGAGGCATCGGGTGGGTGTCCTATATTATCCCACTGGCGCAAGGGTAAGGGTACTGTTGTGTATCTCGGACTTAATGATATTACGGGAGATAATGCATGGTCCGGTTTTAATACCATGCCTGAATTCCCGCTGTTCTGGAAGAATATGATCGACTGGATCGGAGGTACGGACATTGAGCAGAATAATGCTTTAACCGGTACTGTTACTAAATTGCCTGCCGAGCAGACTATTACCTGTCCGGATGGAAATACTATTACTACTAATAACCTCTGGATAGATCAGGTGGGTTTTTACCGGATCCAAGAGCAGGTACTTGCAGCTAATTTATATGATTCTAAGGAGTCCGATGTGGATGAGGTATCACTGGACGTTAGCTCTGTTACAAGTAAGTATATTGAAAGACCGCAGACAGTCAGTACAGAGGGGACGAGTGATATTATTATTTATCTTATCTTATTGGTATTTTGTCTGGTCTTTTTGGAGTTGTATGTTATACACCGCAGGAGGGAGCTGTTTTGATAGGGTTTGAACAGCTTTATTACCTGCTGGCAATAATTCCTGTATTTATTGCGGGGTGGGTGATGGTAAAACGTGGTGCCAAGCATAGTCTTATTATGAGCCGTGTTAGTGTTATTTCACTGCTTATTATAGCGTTAGCAGGACCGTATAATCCTGTGGTTGTGACCGAGATCGATGATACTCCTTCTATTACTGTATTATCGGATGAGACCGAGAGTATGGGTCTTTTTGAAGAAGGTACGGCGCAGGAGATTTTTGAGCGTTTGGAGGGACAAACACCTGTTACTATGGAACGGATGAAGGGGTTACGTTCGGATATTGGTGATGAGATTCTTTCTTCGTCTGAGAGGAGTTATCATGTTGTTGTGGTATCTGATGGGAATAACAATTTTGGGAGTGATGTGGGGGAGGCTGTTGATTTTGTTTCGAGTACGGGTAGTTCGGTTTATGCTATTACACAGACTCCGATGGTGAATGAATTGAGTGTTGAGATTACGGGGGGGAGGACGGCTGTGGTGGGTAATGAGAATTTGGTAGGTATTGAGGTGAGACAGGCGTTGAGTGATGCACGTTATAGGCTGACTGTTGAAGTGGACGGAGAAACTGTGTATACAACAGATGAGACCCAGACGGCTGTGAAAAAGACAATAAATTTTCAGTATCCATTTCCATCTTTAGGTCCTCATGTGATCACTGCCAGAATATCATCTTCAGATGATATGCGTACAGATAATAATATTTTTAATAAGACAGTTTATGTCGTTCCTAAACCTGAGATATTGCTGATTACATCAGATACGGACTCACCTATGTATAATATACTGAATAATCAGTATGCTCTGTATACTACTTCTGCAATTGATGTTAATAATCTATCGAAATATAAGGCCGTAGTGCTGGATAATAGCAATAATGACCACATTTCTTCCGGTGTTGTGGATAAGCTACGGGAATATACAGCTAATGGTAGAGGGTTGGTTGTGGTTGGTGGAGATAATAGTTATGATTTCGTGGATTATAGATTTTCTGAACTGGAGACTATACTACCGGTTGAATCGTATCCCAGTACTTATGCAGGGTCTGTTAATATTGTAATTGTAATGGATATTAGCGAAAGTATGGAAGCAGAAGGAGTTTTTGGTGGTGAAAAAACGACAGTTGTCGATCTTCTAAAAAATAAATTGGGTAGGGATACAAATGTTGGAATAGCAGCTTTTGGCAGCAAAGCTGTTCAAGTAAGCGATGGATTGTTGCCGATGTCGGGTCGTGAGGCTCTGATAGAAAAAGTGATGAAACTTAAAACAAGCAAGGGATCCACATCTATAGATGAAGGGATTGCTAAGGCTGCTGAGATGTTTACTGAAAAAGCTGATGAAAATTATATTTTTATTTTTTCGGACGGAAAAATAGAATATAACTATGATGAATGTATGGATATTATTAAAGGTATTGACACACAGAAAATAAATATGAAGTTTTATATGATAAATATTAGTATAAAAGATGAATTTCTAAGAACTGATAGGGGTCGTGGAAAATTTTATATGGAAAGTCTTGCAGATATGGCAGGTGGAAATTTTACAAGAATCTCTTCTGGGTGTGAGATTGATATTATAATTGGAAAAGTGCCTGTAAAAATCCCCCCAGAAGGCATAAAGACTTTTTCATTAATCCGTCTTGATGAAGAACATTTCATCACCCGTTATCTCAATATCTCAGGGACCATTTCAGGATATAATGATGTCACGCAAAAAGTTGGTGCTAACCGCCTGGTAACCACAAGTATGGGAAAACCTATTGTTACTTCATGGCAGTTCGGACTGGGTAGAGTTGTAAGTTTGAGCACGGACAATGGCAATTTATGGGCTGGTGGAGAGGAGGGGCTGTATTCCGGTGAGAATGCAAGGGTAATGCCCAGTATTATCAACTGGGTGGTAGGTGATCCACAACCTGACAAAGGGCTTGTAGTTTATTCCAGTGATATGTATCTGGGTTCACCGGGAACGATAACTGTTCTTAGTGATACGCTACCGAGCATGAGGTTTGATGGGCAGGAAGTATCAATGGCCAAAACCGAAGACAGGAGCTTTGAAGGTGTACTTAAACCTTCATCCCAGGGTGTTTTTCCGCTTGTGGTCTCAGCAGGAGGAGAAGAGATAGAAGATTCAATAGCAGTGAACTATCCACTGGAATACAGGGATGTTGGTAATAATCCTGAGTTTTTGGAGGCGGTTAAGAGGAATAGGGGTGGGGTATATTATCCGGAGCAAGCTACGTCGTTGTTGTTTAGTGATATTATGACTAATTCGGTTCGGACTACTGTGGA
>JAIOQW010000153.1 GCA_021108405.1 Methanosarcinales archaeon | reverse complement strand
AAAATTTTCCATATTTAAACTTTCCATAATTTCTTTCAAAAAAAAGCTGCTTAATAACCTTTTTTTTCATCCACTTCGTTACGTTATTAAGAGCTATTAAGAGCTATTAGCACAACTTTATGAAAGTCCGGATTAATTTACGCTTAAAGTTATTGACCTTTCTTAATGGTTGTCCTTGGCTTATAGTTATGCCTGTTTTATGGTATATAAAAATGTAAAACGAAAATATTTATATGTTTTGATCATGAATGTAATAATTGTGATTAAAATATCTACAATATTTATTTTGACTACGCTTGTTTTAAGCGGGTGTATTGGAGATAAGCAAATTGCTCCATCTCCGGAATCATTGAAAAATGAAACAGTAGATGTAATGCAATCACCAACGGTAATACATACTACTGATAGTTTAAGTAACTATTCATATCCTGACCCCGCTCTGTTAAAAGAAGAAAATTTACCACAAGTCAATCTTGTATCTTTTTCAAGTGGATATTATCGAATTAATGACAAAAAATCATTGTATTCAAGGAGTCGTAATCTTTCAGAGAAATATTATGCAGTTTATCACCTCACATTAAAGAATAATTGTTCAAATACATTGAACTTTAGTTCACATTATTTGCATTTGGTTACTGGAGATGAAATATTCAATGTTACAACTAATTACACCAGGGGATTATTTCACCAATTAAATTTTGAGGAAAATGCGACTATATTACCTGGACAAACTATAAATGGGTCTATAGTTTTTCAAGTTAATTCACCTATTAATAAATCTCTATTATTGTTGTATAATTCAACACCACTTATTTTACCATCATTTGAAAAAAGTATTGAAGCTCAAACCACAGCAGAACTTTTCAATTACTCAATTGTTTTTGGTATTCCTCAATTTAATCTTGATTATGATGACGATGTAAATATGGAAGACCTTAGACTTGAAGATCTACATAAAGAGCCTTATCCCATGATATGGCCCAATTGGATAGATAGAAGTGTAATTGAATTTTATAAAAAACTTGATTCGGAAAATCTTGAGAATGAATATTTACATATAAAGAATATACATTGGAAGAATCCGGATTTCCCTATTTCCACCATCGAATACGCAATAACTGTTATACCAGATAGGAATATTACCCTGTTACCCGGAGATGAATTTATTATTATTATAGATGAAGGTGGAGAGCAAATAATTAATGAATCAATTGGCGATTATGACACAGGATTAGCAATTCTGAATAATCAAGTGTATGAAATCTACTCAAAAGAAATCCCGCAGAAAAATTTCAATAATGCCACGGTAGTTCAGATTTCATTTGATAATTTTTATGGATGGGGCTTGTGTGCTCGAATGACATTAAATGATCAAATTGTAATAATTGATGATAATCAAAACATTGTAGTAGCGTGTTGCCGTCAAGGGCACTTTGTTTCTTGAAAAGAATCACACATGCCAGATCTATATACCGACGTATGCATACATCCCTACGGCAACCTCCAATCTCCTCACTCAATCCCCCACATATCCTTCAGCCAATAGCTTCTGCTTTTGCATTTTCCATCCTGAAATAATCCTTTAGTAACCCAATGGCTATATTGCTCAACAGTAGAATTCCTATTAAATTCGGTAATGCCATAAGGGCATTGGTAATATCAGAAAATAACCAGATACTGGCAAGATATGTCGTAGATTGTGAGAGATCAACTACCCCAGCACCGATCACAATGCCGATCAGGAACAAAAAATAATATATTTTTAAAGAATACCTGTAAAACCTATCCGATTTTTTCTTGGTAAAATATGAAATACACTGTTTACCATAGAAGGACCATGCAAGTATGGTTGTAAAGGCAAATAATACCATACCGATTGTTATTATCAGATTGCCGGCATATCCTATCTGCGAACTGAAGGCGTGGATGCTCAATGATGTACTTGTCTTACCGCTTTCCCAGGCTCCTGTGATTATGATGACCAGACCTGTCAGGGTACAGAGGATAATAGTATCAATAAAAGGACCCAGCATAGCAATTAATCCCTGACGGACGCTGTGGGTCGTTATGGCTGTAGCATGAGCTATAGGAGCACTACCAAGACCTGCTTCATTGGAGAACATCCCCCTGGCAATACCAAATCTCAAGGCATTAGAGGCAGCTGCCCCTGCAAAACCTCCGGCTGCGGCAGAGCCTGTGAATGCACTGTTTAGTATCAGTAAGAAAGCAGCCGGTATTTTCTCGATATTCATCAATAGGATTACCAATGCAGATAGAATGTATAGTACTGCCATAGATGGAACAAGCTTTCCAGTCACATATCCAAGTCTTTTAATTCCCCCTACAACAACCAGTCCGGTCATCAATGCCAGTATCAGTCCTGTGATGAATCCTGGAATATGGAATGTGTCTATTAATGCAAGGGACACCGAGTTTGCCTGGGCCATATTGCCTATACCAAAGGATGAGAATATGCCGAAAACAGCAAAAGTCATACCCAGAAAAGAACTACCAAGTCCTTTCTCCAGGTAATAGAACGGTCCACCGATCATTGTGCCGTCAGGCAATTTCTCCCTGAAATGTAATGATAGGGTGCATTCTACGAATTTTGTGGCTGTCCCTACTACAGCAGTCATCCACATCCAGAACAGTGCGCCTGGGCCGCCAAGTGCGATTGCAGTGGCAACACCTGCAATATTACCTGTCCCTATGGTGCCTGAAAGCGTAGTCATTAAAGCGCGAAAAGGGGATATATCACCTTTACCCGGACTATCCGGACTTTCTGGTTTTATTATCAGGCGTATAGTATATGGTAGTTTACGGATCTGCAGTCCTTTTAGCCTGATGGTAAGGAATATACCAGTCCCGATCAGCAACAACATCATGAGAGGGCCCCAGACAATTTGATCTATCGTTGTTAACATCTGATGTATATCTGCCAAGGGAATCAACTCTGACAATATTCTGATTTTATCCTATTAATCTATTGCGTGGCACTATTCTAAGTCTAGTCGAGACATTTCATTATTTTATGGGCTGCTGCCGCCAGCCCCCACACCACAGAGGCGGGTAGAGCAGAGCGGAAATAAGATTTTGGGCAGAGTGAATGCGGGAGGAATGCGTTGAGAAAAAGAAGGTTGTTACCTTAAATAATTTTTACATTTTTGTTATCTCAGGAAAACTACTAATAAAACCCAGGATAAACAAATAACCTAAATTGAAAAAGGAATTACCCAATTGATACCACCATATAAATAAATAATCAATGAATAGAAAGGAGAATGACATTATTCCTGAAATAGATAAAGAAGGCTACCGGGAGATATATATTCTTGGTATTTTAACATTTCTGCTGATGTTCAGTATCACATTGATATATCCTGTTATGAAAGATTTTGTTATGGTGAGGTTTGATGTAACATCCGTGGCAGAGACCAGTTTATTTGTTTCAATAAATCTGGCCGCACATGTAATATTCTCTCTTATATGGGGCAGCATTTCTGATAAGGTGGGGAAAAGAAAGATATTCATCTTTACCGGGTTTTTAGGTAATGCTCTTTTGATGTTCAGTCTTACCCTTGCTCCTACCATGTCTGCCCTACTGGCACTGCGCTTCATTGAAGGAGCCTTCACTGTAATGGCATTTTCGTTAATTATGACATCAGTGCTTGACCTGGTCAAAAAAACACAATATGGCAAGGGAATGGGAATACTTGGCCTGGGAATGGCATTAGGTAATGGCACAGGAGCACCTCTTGGTGGTAAGATTGGTTCAATAGATCCTCTTTATCCTCTTTACTTCGGTTCTTTACTTCTATTGCTTGGAGCATTGATCGCGGCATTAATGCTCAAAGAGCGCAAACTTGATTCGCGATCTGCCTCTTTTATAGATTCACTAATGTTGCTCAGGGAAGAAAAAAGGATATTTATCCCATATGCCTTCTCTTTTATTGAGCGGTTTACAGTAGGATTTTTTGTGGGCGTTTTTCCACTTATGCTTGCAATTAATTATGGGTTGGGGCCAGGTACTATCGGAATGTACATGGCTGCCTTTTTAATACCTTTTGCCCTACTTCAGTACCCATTTGGTGTAATATCTGATAAAATAGGAAGAGTTCTACCCTTAATAGTTGGTTCCGTTCTCTACAGCATTATAGTAATAAGTGTGGGTTTTACGGCCCCACCCTTGCTGGTTTTGGTAATGGTGGTCGGTGGTGTAGCTGGAGCACTTATGTATCCTCCGTCGGCAGCATTAGCGGGTGATTTTGCCGATCCTGCAAAGAGAGGGACTGCAATGGGTGGGTTCAACCTTTTCGGTTCTCTTGGTTTTGCAATAGGTCCTTTTGTAGGTGGGTTGATCGCTGATTCATATGGTTTCCATGTAAGTTTTGCTGTAGCAGGTTTAGCAGTATTTTTAGTAGCGTTGGTCTTCCTGCCTTTATTGATCAGTGTGGGTAGAAATAAATGATATTTCTATTTTATCCTATTTGAGATAATTTTTATACTCGTACAGATATCTTTTGAAAAACCATTGCAGAAATATTTTATAATCCTTCTTCTTTTGACATCATCCCTGCACGAAATAGATAATAAAGTAGGTGAGTACTAAACAATGTGGAAGTATTGGTCATTTTAAGTTTTGGCATTGCACGGATATCATCGGAAACGATGAAATCACATTTTTTCTGAAGCGCAACTTCGATGAGTTCTTCTTCCCCTGTCGATCTTGGTGGTACTTTCACAATTGTTAATATATGTAACAGCTTCAATATTTCTCGTGCGGCAGCAGCGTCGTTATCTGTAAATATCCCAATCCCTTCAAGTTCAGAATGGATTCTTTTTGTTATAACGATATCTACCGTTTCGGCAATAGTACTTAGATAACCACTATACTGGAGTGCTATCAATGAACACGTATCGACGGCAAATATCATCATTCACTAAACAATCTGTCGATTTCCTTTTTCCCTTTTTGTGTCATCTCACTAACCATCCTGACATCTTCAGCCCCACGACCTACAGCAGTCTGTAATTCATCGAATGATATATGACCCATTGTATATTCCATAGCCAAAGCTTCGCGATATTTCAATAAATCTTCTTTAACAGCTTGGGCTAATTTCATTCTTAACCATTCTGACCTTGAAACATGGAGCATATGTGCCAGTGTATTGATTTCCTGTAATAGGTTTTCATTCAGCCGGATATTTATTTGAGTAGTCATGATGTATCAATTAATAGTATATTGATAGTAAATGCTATATAGCTTTTGTTTTGGAGATTATTAATATAAGTAGGAAAGAGGCAAATCAGGATATATTATCTAATGACTCGCTGCTTGCATGATGTGTAAGTTGAACAAGAGAGAATTAGATATAGTTAAAGATAGTATATTATATTCAGGCGATTCACATGGATTCAATAGTTAAGGATAAAGGGTCATCATCAATCATTGGTGCTGCTTTCTTTATAGTTATTGTTGGTGTTTCTGTTCTTGCAGGCAAAATGTCACCTTTGATTCTCGCCTTATATTTGGTTGCCAGTCTACTCACTTTCCTCATGTACGCGGTAGATAAATCAGCAGCCCAAAAGGGAGCATGGCGAACCAAAGAAAGCACCCTGCATTTACTTTCGTTAGTTGGGGGCTGGCCAGGTGCGCTCGTCGCTCAAGAAATATTGCGTCACAAGTCCAGGAAACAATCTTTTCGCTTTGTTTTTTGGTGTACGGTTTTACTAAACTGTAGTGCATTTGTTTGGCTGTTTACACCAAACGGAGCAGCCATATTACAGTTGTTGATTGCCAGTGCATTATAAGGGCTAACAATTTCATTAAGAGGGACGGCATGAGAGCTGAAGAAGGGGTAAATGGCTGTAATTCATTATTATCTCACCGCAAAGGCCGCGAAAACCGCAAAGGATTATGTTAGGTTGGCTTTGCGTCCTTTGTCTGTAGTATTTTATAAAAATTTTATTTCAACCGCTTCCGGCACTGAACGGCATAACATCTTAATTCATACACACAGAATCCCTATTTAAATTACTTTTCATCCTGCCCGAGGAGCGCTATCCGGTTATAGCAACTACATCCAGACTTATGTCCACCGGGGTGGATGCACAGACCTGTAAGCTCATTGTGCTTGATCAACGGATCCAATCTATGACCCAATTCAAGCAGATCATTGGCAGGGGGACACGTATCAACGAGGATTTTAATAAATATTATTTCACTATTATGGATTTTAAGAAAGCCACTGAACTTTTTGCTGATCCTGATTTTGACGGTGAACCTGTGGAAGTGTTCGAAGGGATCAAGCACCTCCTAAAAAAGCCATATGAAGGACCCGGACGAACAAAATATGTGGTGGACGACGTGAAAGTACACGTGATTGCTGAGCGGGTGCAGTATTATGGTAGCGACGGAAAACTAGTGTCAAGTCAACCCTATAATGTCGTAAAGTATATAATATATGTTCTTCATAATAAACCTAAAGGGATTGAATATGAAGAAATACATTGTGACACTTACTAAAGATGAACGCGAAACTCTTAGCGCACTTACTTCCAAGGGAAAACATAAATCACAGAAAATTCTCAACGCTCTTATTCTACTTGGATGCGATGAGGGCGAGTATCAGATAAAACGTTCGACCAACGAAGAAATTTCCCACATTTTGAACATAAGTATGAAAAAGATAGACCGAGTGAAGGAGCGTTTTGTCTCAGAAGGTATTGAAGTTGCCCTCAACGGAAGAAAGAGAAAGCGCATCTACAATAAAAAAGCTGACGGGGACTTTGAAGCTCATTTGATTGCAGTGAGTTGTAGTGAGCCACCCGAAGGCTTTGCGAGATGGTCTCTAAGGTTGTTAGCCGATAAAGTTGTCGAACTAGAATATATTGATAGCATCTCACATGAAACGGTACGCAGTATCCTAAAAAAAACGAAATCAAGCCTTGGAAACAAAA
>JAIOQW010000264.1 GCA_021108405.1 Methanosarcinales archaeon | reverse complement strand
CTTTTTTGTCTAATACAATCGATCCAGAGCTTATTAAGCTTTACAAAAGAAATCTTTCTCCAGTAATTAAGAAAATAAACTATTTCATAAGAAAATATGATAAAAAGTTATATGGTAAGAAGTATTCAGAAATTCAAAGATTAAAAAAGTCCTATAGGTCAGATAAAAACGAAATCATTCAAAATATAAAAGAGGATTATTTTAGTAATCCTTTGTACAATGAAATTCGAAATTTAGAATTTGAGAAAAAGCGACTACACAAATTTCCATACTCGATCAAGGATACCAAAGCTCCAATAACTGTATCTAGGGATCCATCGTTTTTGCAAAAATATTATTCGTTAAAAATCTTTCAACCAGAATTATTCACAATTATATTTCAATATGAGAAAAAATATGAGAAATTCCCTTTTAAATGGCTAACATATTTGACCGTTCCCCAATACAGGTGTCTATATGAGGAATTTAAGAAAGGAAATATTCGAGAAGAAGTTCTCCTTGATGAAGTTAATTCAGATGGATTTTTCAATGATTTTTTTGAGAATTCGCAGCATTTACATTTTTTTAAAGAGAGAAAGCGTTTTATTGAACAAATAATTGAGAACCACAGAACAGGACGGTATGCCTCTGCAATAAATTTAATATTTCCCTTAATGGAATCTTTTTTATGGGTATTTGCTGCCTATGTTCATAAACATAAGAAACAAAAGATTTTTAAGGCTTTAAGACTTAAAAGCTTTTGGTGCTTTAATAAGCGTTCACATAAAAAACTCATTTTGGTTTCGACTATTGGAAAAGAAATGGAAGAACCTAAAATCAGGGATTTAATCTCCAGAACTCATCTAAAAAATTATCTCCCGGAGGAGCTTGTTGAATATTATGCAGAAGAATTTTTTGAAGAACGAAATCCAATATTACACGGTAATTCGATAGATTATGATACTGGAGTAAATTCCGCTAAAAAGATTATATGTTTGAATAATCTTATCGAAATTTTTATTAAAGAAATAACTAATATTGATTGGTAGTGTGGATGAGCTGTTGACAAAATCTGAGAAAAACCAGTGCAGTGACCATATTTAATATGATTGGCAAACAAGCCGTCTACTGCCGATTTTCAATAACCTACTCACACGACCACCGTTCTATAATGAAGAGTAAAGTCGTCCCGGTGCCTTTTCCGTTCGATGATCTTTCGACGACCAAAGTACGACCCGCAGTCTGCCTGATAACATCCCATCTGTCCACATCGCCACGTTATCATGGTTTTTATCAGCAGCCGAACACCAATCAATCTACTGGAAACAGACCTAATACTAAAGGAGTGCCAAGAAATTAGGGTCGTGTGGGTAGGTTATTGAAACTCGCCAGCAAACGGCTTGTTTGTCAATCGTATCAAAAAATGGTTACAGCACTGGTTTTTCTCAGATTTTGTCAACAGCTCATCCACACTACCAATAATCTGACAGAGCGGGAATGGTTTAAAAGGGGTGGGGCCGTTTGTTTCAGCATCCTCACCTCTGCTATTATCTGTTAATAAATTACACGGATGTTGTACGATAAAGATATAATGTAGGGAAACTTAGATAATGATTGTAAATAATAGACAACTAAATGGTATCAATAAGTAGCTGATACTTATGCATGGAAAAGGAATAGTTAAAAATATGTGCACACCGCCTTCGGATACAAGAGATATGGCAAATGAGGCGATAAGCCTTGCAGGACGATAGATTGGACATAGTCCTTGATGCGGATGCATCTATAAAATTGACAAAAATCAGTATTATAGAGATATTTGCTTCTGCATTTAAAGTATTTTTGACCCATGAAGTATATGAAGAACATGTAGTTGCTGGTTTGAAAAGGGATTACGAAGATGCGAAAAAAATGAAAAAACTTATTTTAGATGGTAAAATTGCTGTTGTTGAAGTTACAAATAAATCATCTATTTTTGAGACTTTCAGATTGGGACGTGGGGAAAAAAGTGTGATAAACTACTATGTAACGAATAATGTCGATCTAATCATTTCTGACGATGAAGCATTCCTCAAGATATTAGATAATTATGAAGTACCTTATACTCATGTGGCAGGAACTGTTTTATTATGTGTTATTTATGGTCTGATAAGCAAGGAAAAAGGTTTTAAGTATTTGGAATCGTTAAGACCTATAATAAAGGATGAGCATATATTCTATATAAAACACAAAATAGAGGATTTATAATGAGTGTTACAATTGATGTACCAAAGAATATTGATCTGATTCTGGATATGCGTTCCCGCGAGGAACATATCGGTAAGATATCTGTTTTAAAACAGATGTTGTGGGATGGTGCAGAATCCTACCTGGTAAGTCAATATTCTCATGGGAAGATCAGTAAGGGTAAACTCTCAGAACTACTTGATCTTGACTTATACGGAGTAAATGACCTTTTAGAAAAGTATCATATCAAATCTAGTATAAGTTATGATAGATTTACCAAAGGAATTGAAATTGCTGAAAAAATTGCAAAATATTGAACCAAAATACTGGATTCAAATTGTGGAAATATCCTGAAATTAATATTAAAAATGTTATCAGTAATTTATATGATCAATAGTTAATATTCTGAGACTGAATGGATTCAGGCAGCAGCCGAACACCAACCAATCTACTAAAAACAGGCCTGATATAAAGAAGTCCCAATAAATTAATTAGTAAATTTAACAGATGATTTGTAAAAATACACAGCACATACGCCAATATGAATTACCGTTTGCTGCATAACAATCAAGAACAAAATCCTCCCTTCGGTCGGATTTTCTTGACTGAAGCTTCGAAGAAGCTGAAGATTAGAAGATTCGTAGAATCTTCGTCCGAGATTCCAGAAGAATGGAGGATTAGAAAATGTGAACAAAGTGAACATTTTCGATATATCAAGTTATACTTGATGTACTATAAAAAATTAACCGCCGATGAACGCGGATACACTCACCTCCTACGGAGTTGAGTGCCTGCTACACCTTTAAAGGCGTGCAGGTAACGCAAATACAATGCCGAAAATCTGCGTTCATTTGCGTTTATCTGCGGTTCGAATTCACTTTCATTTTAATTCATCGATATATTTCTTAGCAAGATTGTATATTGCAGCACTTTCCCATGTTCTTCCTTCTGAAATTCGATTTAGGGCATTCTGAGCTTCGGCAATTGTGATTATATTTTCCAAAACCAACCGAGCTAACAGATATATTGAAAGATGTATTTCTACATCTCTTGAATTCTTTTTTAAGTCTGGTATACTTCGAAAATCATCTGTTATTAATATGGGTATAGATTTTTCTTGAGCAAGTATTAGAGCTTCAGCCTCTCCTTCATTAATACGAGAATAACCAGAAACAAGTTCATTAATTTTATTAACATGTTCCACTTCATCAACTTCAATATTTCCATTTGAAATCATACGTATTGTCTCTTGGGCTGCTTTTCCATGGACATCATTGAATTGAGATATTTCACGTGATTCATTATATACCTCTTGAGGAATTAGAATTGTAGATATTCTTAGACATTTTAAAAGTACACTACCAACAGCAAGTGAGATTAGAGCACTTGTATCTCCAACTACTATTGTTTTATAGATTTCTTTTTGAGTCCTTTTTGGCACGCTCGATACTCTCCTTTAGGGTTTCTTTGCCAACTTTTATTTGTTGTGCAATATCGAAACTAACAATACGAGCGAAATCATCTAAACTGAGTTTTCCTTCAAGGAATTGTTTTGTTACCATTTCTTTTATTTGGCGTATTTCTATTTCATGTTTTACATGTGCAACAAGTGCATCACGTACAACATCTGATCTTCTTTTGAATTCTGATTCAGCAATTTGATCTAGCTCTCTTAGGAGTCTGGAATCAATTCTCATGCTTATTTGTTCAAGAGACATATTATCACCCAATGAAATACATTGACATACATATTGATATTATTTTCTATTAGATTATCAAAAAAGTGATTTTGGAGTGCATTTTAAATAACGGACAAGTAGTTAAACAACTTTTACCTTTGGGGTGTAAGTATGAAATGAAAGAAGATGCAAAGCAAAATATCAAGAAACTTGTTGGACAGCCTCTATACTATAAAAAATCAACCGCCGATAAACGCGGATACACTCACCTCCTACGGAGTTGAGTGCCTGCTACGCCTTTTGGGGCGTGCAGGTAACGCAGATACAATGTCGCAAATCTGCGTTCATTTGCGTTTATCTGCGGTTCGAATTCTCTTATATATCTGGCAGGAGAATATCAGACTTAAAGAAGAACACACGTGAAGATATAATGAAAATGGACGTGCAGACAGCAGGCTGGCCGGATAGTACGAAATCGTCATGACACAGATACTATAATGACCTCCCCGTGGAAGAGTGCCGCTGGCCGAAGTGGTGATGAGGTAGGTGATTTTGGGACTATATTCGAATTATAACAAATATTAATATTAATCAATGAAGGATAAAATCCCATGGATTCCCCTCTATGGCAATACGATGAAATGTGTCAGGTAGGCATTGACTATGTAGACGCTGCACAAGTTACAGCTTATGACTCAACCGAAAGCAAGCTACGTGACATCAGAAACGAAATTGAAGACATCATGAACTATCTGGTCCTAACTCAATACCAGACCGTACTTGATTTTGGAACAGGCACAGGAGAATTCGCCATAAAGGCTGCTAAATATTGTGAAGAAGTATTTGCCGTAGATGTTTCACATACAATGTTGGAGTATGTACATCAAAAAGCTAAACAAGAAGGATTAACTAATATCCAGTTTCATCATGCAGGTTTTTTGACCTATAAACACCTGGGTGAACCGCTGCATGCAGTTGTATCACAGTATGCATTGCATCATCTTCCTGATTTCTGGAAAATGATTGCATTGCGCCGAATATATAAAATGCTCAACAAAAAAGGGAAGTTTTACCTAAGAGATATAGTGTATTCCTTTAGAGTTGACAATTATAACAATTTTTTTAATAATTTAACCGAAAAGATCAAGCAATCTGCAGGTGAGAAAATTGCTCAAGATAAAGCGAATGGGATTCGTAATGAATTTCCAACTTTTGACTGGATAATGGAAGAATTACTGGTAAAAGCAGGATTCCATATCAATAAGGCAGATTACTATGATGGCTTCATTGCCGTTTATATGTGTACCAAGAAGTCAGGCACAGATAGCGAATAAGATTTAAGCCCCGACCACTCCACCATCGGACTACAAGTCCGAGGCATCCACGCAATGGAGATCGAGTTGTTAGATCAGCATGTATAGATATGGGGTGAATTGGTGGATGTTCGCCGAAGTTAGCATAATATTTGGTTTTCATTTTCTCTTTTTACTCTACCTTCCTTATAATCAGATCTTGCTTCATTAATTGAGTGAAGATAATCATCACTTGAAAGCGCTATTATATCTTCGATAAAATCTTCCATGGTTTCTTTGACCGTATCAGATATGAGAGAGTGTAATTCCACAACAGTTAAATCCTTTACTTTTGTTTCTATAAGTAACACCTTCTTTTATTATTTAATTACAAACTTACTATGTGCCCCAGCACCTTCCACCATTCTTTCAGTTTTACTCCAAACAGCACTATATGCTTTTCTATTGGAACAATCCTGGCTGTATAAAAACAAGATAAAATATCTAACCGCCAAAAAACTGAACAAGAAAATGCTCCCTTCGGTTGAAGGTCTCCTTTTCTACAGACGGGGATCGATATGTTTAGGTCCGCCACACTCTGGAGTATAGCAGGTGATGTTTACAAATTCACTTTTCTCCCCACATTGTGGACAAGCCTCAGGCAGCATTACCGCGGTCAAGGTGTAACCACAGTTCTCACATCTCCAATAAGTCATTCCACATTCCGGACAGATATCTCCTACAAATTTACCAGAGGCTGTATGACCACACAGTGCACATACAGACATCTCTTCTTTCTTTTCCATTCTAACCACATCCTTTTTTTTCAGTATCTATAGGCTCAAATTCAATTTAACTATTATAAGCCTATGTGTATGAATATAATATTTTCTATTTCATCTAGTGACTCCATTTCGTGATAATGCCTAACGATCCGCGTGATGTTCACATGTTGGTCGTTGATTCTGTCTGCAGTTGAGACTCAATGTACGATGACTGTCGTGCAATTGCCATAGTATTCATTTCAGTGCGACAGTTCCCTCTTCAAAAGCGAGAAACGATCGGAAAAGGCACGCAGTTCATATGCTGTTCCGGAGCCTATCATGGCGATTCCATGCCCGCACGCCAGTACATACGGCTCGAGCGCCGCAAGTACGGCAACCGACTCCTTTGTTATTTTCCAGTTCCAGGTCGAGATATACGGGGGGCCAGAAACGCGGTTCCTATTCAGTAGCAAATCCCACAGAGAATTGATGTTCACCGTCAAGATTGCGTCGCCTGCGATTCCTCCACGCGGCATCGATCAAGGCCCATGATGACCCCGACTACACGAAATAGACATTGGACTGGTAGATGAGTGGAGCATATATGCGCTGTTGATTGACGGGTGCGAGCTGTTTAATAGAAACACAGTGGCACGGATACCGTCTATATAATAGAATCTGTTTCATCCTACCGAGTAAGTTTTTAAATCATTTTTGTCCGGCAATATCATCTGCTGTTGCATATGGATGAGGGTATCTTCCGTTTTTTTCAGTAAATGCTTTGATTTGAACAGATTCTTTAGGACAATAATTGATACATGCGTAGCAATAAAAACATTTAACATTTTTTTGCCATACTGGTTTTTTATTTATCATTTTTATCTTTTGTTTGGGTATTTTCATTTCTTCTCCATAAAAGCATAGTTTGCAAGATGAGGTGCAAATTTACCGCTGATTTCTATCGTCTTTAATTCTTTTATATCGAAATATGGTTCGAAAAGGTCTCTCAATTCATCTTCAGAGGAAAAATACAAAATAGTACCCAGTTGTGTTTCTCTGTATTTTCCTGAGCCACCAAACTGAAAATCCTTCTCACTGAAACAAACAGAAAGATAATTCCCTCCTGTATTAAGTATTCTATACACATTTTCAACATATTTC
>JAIOQW010000234.1 GCA_021108405.1 Methanosarcinales archaeon | reverse complement strand
CGTATATTCTCTCTTCTTCTGGCATCCGATATAGAATATGTGTTCATTCTATATATAAGTGTCTCAATTAGGATGACAAGAATTTTAATCTATCCGAAAGTCATGTTATAAACCTTTCTGGAAAAGGCTGAAAAAAGCAAGAGGAGAAGTCATAAATAATGCCCAATAAACTGGTTTCAAACATTGCCCCGCCCTCACTGTGCCAGATCAGGCCGATTTGAGCAGGGTTAATCTCTTCACGGATTTTCAGGTAATCAACGCCTGCAAGCACGTACCCTGCGAAATCTTCGGTAGTGGCCAGGGAAAAGTATGCCTTTCCCTTTTACCTTGTTTTTCTTTTATCGGTACTTTTTAGACCCCCTGCAGGCAAGGGCAAGCAGGCAGACTCCCACAAATATAAAAATCAGTCTGCTGTACAGGAACTCTCCGGGCAAAGTGTAGGGTATTGGACCCTCAAAGACTCCCAGAGACCGGCGCAGAGACAACGAAAGGAAATTAATCCCGAAGAGATCGAACCACACAGGAAATTTCATAGCTAAAGATCCCAGGAATAACACAGGTAAAAGCAGGTAAAGCAGTCTGGAATTGATTCTCCCGGCCACCAGGGCAAGTCCCAGCACTAAGACCTGGGAAGGAAGTAAAAATAACAGTATCGGGAGCAGGAATTCAGCATAAGCATAGAAATTAAAGTAATACGCATAATACGCAAAACTTAATGAAATCGGCACGGATGCGGTAAATACCAAAACAACCGTGATTGCCGAGGCTTTCAGCAGATAGTATTTCGATTCGGAAAGGGGAGCAGAAAAGATAATCTTTCTAACCGCAATTTCCTTTTCCGAAAAGACGGACATGCAGAGTAGGACAAGGATGATTGATAAGATAGGTCCTATTAAGCTGAGGAAATTCGAATATGTCCAACTTGAAAAAGGAGCAGTCCCGTCTTTTCCCACGGATACAAAGCTCATCAGGATATGAGAGGCAAATAAGGACTCTATGAGGAGCATATAAAAATATTTTTTATTGTATGCCACCCTCAGGACCTCGTATTTCAAAGCCTTCAAAAGGTCCGGGGAATTATTTGTTGAAGGCTTACTCATCGAGAAACGCCTCCTTTTCTGTTATTCCCCCTGTATTCTTTTCGGTCACCATTTCTGCTATTCCTCCGGTCTCCTTTTCTGCCCCCGCTCTCGCGTCTCCTTTAAGGTCGTCTTCACTCAGCTCCACTGAGGACAAGAATTCTTCATAAGAGAGAGATTTGAACTTGTACTCCGCATAGATTTCTGATAGCCTTGCAAAAAATAAATCTTTGCCAAGTAGCTCTTCGGCTCTCATTAACTGCAGAGGCATCTGGCCAGAAAGCTCTGTCTTCAACGTTTGGAGTTCATATCTCTGCCTTTGCTTTTCAGGCAGGTTTTCCAGCATTTCCGGATTCGTATAGTAATAACTCTTTTCCAGGGAATTTACCCTCTTTCTCCACATTTCAGGAATAACTTCCGATGTGCTGGGACCAAACTCTTCTGTTATATATTTGTAAGGCATGTAACATGCAAACCCTTCCGAAGACCAGGGGGAATCTCCTTCCACCCGGACTCCCGTCCCCCACCATTGGTGAGCGATTTCATGAGCCAGCAGGTCTATATCCAGGATAAAGGTTATGCCTTTAGGGGACGAGGGATCAGGAGAAAAGCCGTCTGAACGATCTCTAACTTCCCTGTCCACTTCCCTGTTAAACACATGTTCGGAAATCGTTACGATATTCAGGGTGGAATGCCCGCCTGGCTTGTAGATCGAGGTTTCTACGATTTTTAAAGGATATTCCGGATACGGATAGCTGCCTATGTTTTTTTCATAATAGGCGACTATATTCTGTATATGGTTTTCAATTTCCAGGGTCTCTATGTATGCCCTGTGTTTCGGACTGTAATAGAACTCGACCTCTATGCTGCCAACTTGCATCTTTTTTACCTCGTAATCCCCTGCAAAGACCTCGGGGGAAAAACCATTAGAGAGGACACTGTATTTTAGGGTCCTCCGGCCCTGCTCTTCCAAAACCACTGTTTGTTTTCCGGGAACAACCACTACTAGGTCATCCGGAGCCGTAACCGAACCCGCAATCTCTATCATCCCTTTTGAATCGGTCAGGGGTTCGAAAATCCAGTGTGACTCTTCCATCAGGTATATGCTCTCCTCTGAAATATAACCCGGAAAACTGACGGGAGAAGAATATTTGATTTTGCCCGCGTAACTCATGTCTACCGTGACGTTTTTGGCTTTTGCAGGGACTTCTACACGGATCCTGTCTGTGCCGTTTATTTTCGCAAAGGAAGCAGGGAGGGGCGCTACCCCAGCTATCTCCCCCTCGGCTCCATTTACGGCAACCGTATTTATATGCAGCCCTGGGTTTGTGATAAAATCAATGTATTCCGTGCCCGGTTCTTTTTCGAATTCATAGAGGACTCTTGCCGAAAGGCTCTCGTCTTCAGGGAAAAACCGGCCATCCGAGAAAACACGGATCAGTTTAACCTTTTCATCTACCTTGAGTCCAGTATCGAATACGCTGTCGTTTGTGTTAATATAGGGTTCATTGAGATAGGTCAGCAGGGAAGCGCTCAGAAGCAGCAGGAACATGCCCGTAACCCTTACATATTTTGCATTGAGCTTTAGAGACTCGCCCAGACCCAGTTCATATCGTCTTCTGCACAGCAGCCCAGCCGTGAAAATTCCGGTGGAAACAAAACCCCAGAAGAGCCGGTTGTAGAGGACCAGCTTAAAAACCGGGAGGATTCCTCCGAAATCCGAATATATCTGAGCCGGGGACTGGACCCATTGAAAAAGGTAATTGGGACTGTTAATACCTATGAAAAAAATAATACAGAATACAAGAAAAGCAATGTCCAGGCTATCCGTGATCAGGTAGAGACCGCTGCAAAGGAAGACTGTAAAAAAGATCCCTGCAAGCGTAATCGCCAGTAAAGCGGGGAGAGATACTCTGGGGTCAAAGGGAATTTTCATGACAAAAACCTGGACTACATATACGGCAAGCGCTCCCAGCATCACTGCAAAAATCCCATAGAAAAGGACTGCTGCTGTACGAAACGCCAGCAGCCGGGAATGATTGCGGGTCGTATCCAAAAGGACCGTGCTTTTATGCCGGCGGTCCCTGCTGAGCAGCATAAGCGTGAGCACTGCAAAGAGAAGGGAGCCAGCCATGCCTGCGTATTGCGCGGGTCCGAGCCCCACGGTTAGTGGGGTTTCTGCAAGCCCCATGAGGCTGTGCTTACCCGTATATTCGATAACATTCAGCCCCAGCACTGCAGCCAGGACGGTCAGGAATACGGAGGTCAGGGTCAGCTTTGACCTGGAAAGCAGTCTGATTTCATTGAAAAGAAGGTAAAATCCCGGGAAAAAATAGCTTTTATCCACCATTTTACATCCCCCTTACCCGCTCTGTGTGATCAGGTACATGTAAGCGTCTTCAAGCGAAGGGGTCACGGGCTTTGTCCCGGGAGGCAGGCGGTTTCCGACGACCCTGTAACAGGCTCCGCTTTCCGTTATAAGCCTTGAAGTCACTATGCAGTCCTTTTCGAGCTCAAGGCTATCTTCACAACCTGCTTCAAGCACGCCCACATACCCTGTAGCCTTTTTAATCAGCTCCACCGGGCTTCCGTCAAAGAGGATTTTCCCCCTGTTCAGGACAATCAGTCGGTTGCAGACCGATTCCACGTCTTCAATGATGTGAGTTGAGAGGAGGACAAGCCTATCGCTAGCGTTTTCGGCAAGGAGGTTTCGGAACCGGATCCTCTCGGCGGGGTCAAGGCCAACCGTGGGCTCGTCAACAATCAGGAGTTCGGGGTCATTCAAAAGCGCCTGTGCAATTCCAACCCTCTGCTTCTGCCCCCCTGAGATGGTCTTTATTCGGGCGTTTTGCTGCTCGATGAGCCCGGTTTTTTCGATACAGTACTCGATCCGCTCTTTTTTTCCTGGCCCCAGCCCTTTTAAAACCGCCATGTAGTCCAGGAACTGGTGCACGGTCAGTTCCTCATAAAGGCCGAACTCCTGGGGAAGGTAGCCAAGCCTGCTCTTGAGATAGTTCTCGTTTTTGTCCGCGTTTGTCCCGTCAACTTTTATTGACCCGCCGGATGCAAGGAGCTGCCGGACAAGGATTTTCATAAAAGTGGTCTTGCCTGCCCCGTTCGGCCCTATTAATCCCACCATGGAAGGGGGACGAAGTTTGAGGTAGATGTCTGAAAGCACATATTTTTTCGGTCTGTATGCTTTTGAAAGAAGAATTTTCCATGATCTTGATCAAATCGAAGTTAAATGGATTATAATTCCGGATTACTATGTAATCATTAAATACTTTCCAAATCAATAACATTTAAGGAGATTTTAATAATGGAAAAATATACGTTCCCTGTTGTGTTAGAAAATGACGAATATGGCTATTTTGCAATGTGTCCGGCATTGCAGGGTTGTTACTCTCAGGGTGATATTTATGAGGAAGCTCTTGAAAATATAAAAGATGCTATCCGCCTGCATTTGGAAGATATCCTTGAAAGTGGAGAGGCAATTAAAAAGATGATAAAAAGGTAAAAGAATTTCCACCAAAGGATGCTGAAAACCTCCTACTTTTGCTTGTTCTATGCCTTTTCTTTGTCGATCAAATCCAAAATAACAATTGAATAATAAAACATACTTTCCCCCGGGAAAGAAGGCAGGGCTAAAAAAAGCCGCCAGATAAACCCGAACGCAGAAGCCCCGGGATTAGCCTGGCAGTTAGCTTTTCATATATTTATCAAATATTTTTGTTTTAGTAGAGTTTCTAAGACGCCTAACTAAATGTTGACCCAACCCAATTACCGACACAATGTGTTACAAATATAACTATGAATGCAATAACCAGGTGTTCTATGACATTCATCCAGGGTTTTACTTTTTGCTCTTTAGCAATATAGAAACTAAAAATACCTAACAACGATAATCCCCAGATTATACTTATAATAATCGCTGTTGATAATTGAAACAACAGAATGGGAATAATAAATGTCAATGCAAAAATAAATTTAAATAAAAAAGTGTAGATTGTAGATTCCCATATCTCTTTTGTTGTGTGCTTATTCTCTGACTCTTCAGAAATATGTATACCTAATGCATCTGAAAATCCATCTGCTATTGCTATTGTTATTATACCGCCGATAACCACAAGATCAGAGTGAGTACTTGAATTTAGACCTACCATCAATCCAAGTGTTGTGATTATTCCTGAGGTTAAACCAAAGCTCAATCCTGTTTTTAACGAATGTTTCATCATAATACTAAGTTCTTTAACCTAAATAACTTTTTGGCGTTCGAGCAGCTTCATAGGCTCTTGCAGGCAGCGCAATTCAGGCGCTTTATCAGTACGTTTGAGTATAAGCGGCTTGGTAATGCCATCCTTTGGTTCATATCGGTTGATTTAACCAGAGAGAATATGAAGCCAGACCCAAAAAATCTATTAGAAATAGCAGGTATAAAAATACCACTTATCGGATTCTATGATGTACCCGACTCAAAGCCTTTTGAGCTCTTTGCCAGACCAAAATTATTATTGATAAGTCCGAAGAGATTATAAAATACAAAGTCAATATCTTTTAAAGAGTGATGAAAATCTCCTAATTTCATTTAATGAGATTGACTATGGCATATGTCGTTCTGAAGTGTGGGACACTGTACCCATACTAACAGTAGAGTTTATTAAAAAAACAGATCAAACCTTTTTTGAACAGAAAGTCTTTTAATTATTCAAAACAAGTCCTAAATGGTGAATAATAAATGAAATATAAAGTAGTGATTAGTGAGGGAGAAGATGGATGGTATGTTGTAGAATGTCCTTCTATTCCAGGGTGTATATCACAAGGTAGAACTATTGAAGAGGCATTGGATAATATAAAAGATGCAATTTATGGCTGTTTAGAAGTGATGAATGAAAGGATAAAAGTTCAAGATAATGCGAGAGTAATGGAAGTGACTGTTTAGTGGCAAAACTACCTAGAATTTCAGGTATGAAAGCAGTTAAAGCTTTTAATAAATCCGGGTGGTCTGTAGTAAGGCAGACTGGTAGTCATATAATAATGATGAAAAATGATTATAAAGTTATACTTTCGGTACCAAGACATAAAGAACTTGATAGAGGTACACTAAGAAAACTTATAAAATATGCAGGTTTGACTGTGGAAGATTTTGTTAGGTTATTATAATTCCAGATCCTATAATTGTAACACCCGAAGGTTTTTACCAGCAAGGCCCGGCTGAACAGTCAAGACAGATCATTGTACTTGATGTTTCCACACCAAATTTAATAGTGCCTCTCATATCTGCTCTGCACAGGTTGACACCATCCATATTGGATCCGGTTAGGATTGAATACTTGAGGTTAGTATCGGTGAAGTTAGCTCCATTTAAGTTTGCTCCAATCATGATGGCGCCTTCTAGGTTAGCATCATGAAAATTTGCTTCACATCGGGCTAAATGAAGTTACATGGATGGATAAACCTTCAATAGAATTAATTGAGTACGCCATCCGTGCCATTGGCGGGGTTAAGCCGGAGACTGCCGGGAACTGGGTAAAGTTGCTGGAAAACGCAGGACTCCAGGATATAATCTCAAGACCCCGCAAGGTGAAGAAAATGGAACAGTTTATAAGTGAGGTCAAATTGAACGGCATTACCACATCTTTTAGGGCGTTTGGCAGGATGTTGTGGCCGTATTTCAAAAAAACCTGCCTACCGCAAGGCGGTGAATGACATGGTAAAAGATGCCACAGCAATTCCCGCTAAAATTGTAAACGCATGCAGCTAAAGGGGCACTAGTTTTTATTTTCGTAAACATTATATATTATATTGAGAAATAAAGCGAATAATTCCAACAAATTATTAATAATCTTCGAATTCCATGGATGGAGTTTTGTATGAGTCAAAAAATAAAACTTAGAAAAAATCTGAACGCTGATGCATTATTCAGCCTTGTTCGTTCAGATTTTAAGAAAATAAAAGACCTCCGGTCAAATAACATCAAAATATCCCTATCCGATGCACTTATGTCGGGTTTTGCCATGTTTTCGCTCAAAGATCCTTCTTTGCTTGTTTTTGAAGCGAGACAACCTGAAGATACGAACTTAAAGCCGATCTACAAGATAAATAACGTACCTT
>JAIOQW010000246.1 GCA_021108405.1 Methanosarcinales archaeon | reverse complement strand
TCATCTCTCACAGCATACAATATATATTGTTATATACTCCTACCCAATTTTTTTTGTAACTATTCAGCCCTATCTTTATCTAAGTCAGAAATATTCAAATTCACTACCAGATTTTTTATTAATTCATCAATTACACAAATCAGAAACAGATGGTTCTCCACTTATTGCATTCTGAATAGCATTAATCACAGAACGTTGATTCTTTTTAGCAGTAGAAATATATCCCCTAATACGACAAAAAGAAAGTGCTCCTTCAGTACTTCTGAAAGTGCCTGATATTTTCTGTTGTATTTTCATCATTCTAACATCTCTTTCTGCTTGATTATTATCAAATGGAACATCAAAATCATTCATAAACCTGAGAATGTCGTCTTTATAAGATGTAAACCGATCCAAGAGATTTTTTGACTTGCTTTGCTTCTTTCTTCCACGTTTCTTTTTATTTGTAGGAGTAATCAGAGGCAATGGATTTTCTTTCAATCCTGCTTTAGTTATATGGTCATACTTCTCTTCGAAGTTTTTAATCTGATCAGCTTCTAAACCATCAGACATTTCTGGGGCTTCATCCACACATTCTTTTATCGCTATAAGTAGATCCCCCATGTCCTTCGACCATTGTTGGTCATAATTCTCATAGATACCAGTTAATTCTCTCAAGAGATGTGCATTACAAAGTGCATGCATGCAACTGTATTTATAGTAAGGTGACCAGAAATCATGAATTATAGTACCATCATAGTTGGGTAGAATTCCCATATCATTCATAGCTTTAGAGCCCCTTTTCGGATGAGCAGAATAACACGTCATATTGCCTGTACTAACTACATGTAGCCAGTTTCTTGATCCATTTATTCTCATCCCAGTTTCATCACAATTAATGACATTAGATTGTATTAAGAGAGTCTTGATCTCGTTTTCAAACAATTCCAAATTCTCAAAACAGACTTTTTCTGCTTTATTCAAAGTAGCAGGACTTATCTCACATCCGAAAACATCAGATAATAACTCACAGCTACGATCATAAGGAATAAGTTGGTAATCGCGTAAATAGACTGATAGAGCTGTGATACGTGAACCATATTGAACGGACTGTTTCACCCATTCAGGAAATTCAGCTTTATTAGTGCAGCCACAATTAGGGCAATTTTTAATTTCGGCACAATGTTCAGTTACTCTAATAGTAATGGGAGGTATATCAAAAACCTGTCTCCTTTCATGATTGGTAATTTCTACATCTTCAAGATTTATGCCACAAGTTTCACATCTATGTAATTTATGGGGTACAGTTTCATCAGGATTATCAACCATTCTAAGTGTCGTTCCCTTGTGACCTTTCTGACCGCCTGGCTTTTTACCACTCTTTTTTCGCAGGCTTTTTGTCCTGGGCTTCTTGTTTACAAAAGCATCTGTTGAAGGGGGTTTGCTGCTATTGCTACTATTTTTATTAAGGCGTTCTTCAAAATTCTTAATCTTCGCTTTAAGAAAAGCAATTTCTTCGTCCTTTTGATAAATAATTTCACGTAATTCATTGATTATTGCAGTCGAATTAGAATTAAGAGCTATGATTACATCCAGATTAGCATCAGAAATTGTCGAACTTTTTTTATCTATCGTATATAATCCCTTCTTATCCAATTAAAATTTTAGTAATTATTGTGTAGAAATTAATAATGATGTCATAGTATATTGATTTTTCGGAAAATCATTAGGATTAGACGGTAAATTAAGGATTCTGATGTTAATAAAAATTAAATGGGTTGTGAGGGTACCTGAATAGTTACAATTTTTTTAATATAGCCGTTTTGAGATTGTCGGATAACCCCTCAAATTCATCCTAAATCCATCCATCTTTTCATGAATTCCAGGATTTTTTTTAGAAAAAATCCGATATTTTCTCCAAAAAACCATATTATCCCATTATTTATCTCAATATTCCAGAATTTACTCACTTTTCAACACACTTTTAGATAGCATACGCTACCAATGACATTTGCAGCCCTCTTTACATTAACAACGATAGCAGTGATAATGAATTGAACATTCACATTCGTCAGCCCCCAATATCTTGTTCTTGCCATCCCATGGAATCTCTTCATCTCAGCATTCTTTGGCTCGATATGGTCTCTTTCTTTCATATCATCCTTAAATTCCTGGGTCTTATTGTATTCTTTCGCCTCAATCACCAATTCATGATGTTTCCCTATGGTGATAGTCCTTCCCTCCTGTTTTGTGCATTGATCTTTTAGCGAACAATGTTTACAGATTTGTTTCTTGAAATAGAATATAGTCGTCCCGGCACTGTCCTAAAATCTAGTGATTTTATCTTATTTTAACTAGCTAAACCAAGTAATCTGCTAATACTGTTTCCTTCATACCCTACAACCGTTAAAAATCTGTTTGTTTTCAGCATAAATTTGAAAAAACATCAGTAAGCGAATGTTCGAAACACATAAACATTAATAGCTCCCGCTCTTCAGAAAAATATAATCCTTCTACTTATCAATGAATTGAAAAAGGTCTAAACAATCTGAACAGATCTAAAATTGTTTGTTTTGGCCCTTCGAACATCCTTGCTCTTTTCATTGAAGACAGTTTAATTTGGTTGAGAATACCTCTCTCGGTCCTAAATTGTTTTTTGCAGTGTGTTTTAAGGCTCGTTGAATAGTAATTTTCTATAGCATTATTTGTGGCCGGAGCACCCTCAAGATGATGAAATACAGTAAGATTCATCCACATGCGTGATCGGTTAAGTGATGAATCGTGATAAATTGCCAATGTTTTAGTAAATTATTGACTAAAAACATGATTTGATATTGGGGGCTATAACAATCGATTTTTAATATTTAGTGGAAAATCATATGATTATATTTACTCAAAAACAACAAGCTTTTAAGGTTTTCCCAAACACTCCGATCTTCTTCGAGTATATTGTTACACGAGTTACACAGATATTTACCGTTTTTTATGGTGCCCAGACCTTTTTTGGTATAGCTGTTAAAACCATTATGCACCATGTTATTGTCACACTTTGGGCATTGTGATGGGTTTTTCTTGCGGAAAATTTCATTTTCTGTATATTCGTATTCATTATCAAATCCACTGAAAATGTTTTGAAAGATTGGGATTTCGAAAAAGTTATTAAGTGTGCTGTTTATTATTACCATGTTTAACACACAGTAATATCATCACTTTATATTACAAATAAATTATGTATTTATTGTGATGATATTACAACTTTGTATTACATAACTGGATTATAGGACAGTGCCATTAATAGTATCATTAATTTGTTTCCTGTCCATAGAGAATTCGATTGCATCAACTGAATCATCGCATAGTATAAGTATTTCAAAAGAATTTTGGAAATGTAGTAAGTGTATCTGAATAGTTACGAATTATTAATGTTTAAAGTGCCTGATCAGTAAATAGATCACACAACCATATATTTAGGTGATAATAATGAAAAAAAAAAAAAAAATTCGTTTATATTAGTACTAGTATTCATCTTGTTAATTATTTCAACCACTTTGTGTATTTCTCAGACAGCGCCAATTGTATATGTCGATACGGATGGCAGTGGAGATTATAATTGTGATGGAACGGATGATCATGTGCAGATAAATCAAGCATTGGCTTTTGTTGGAAATACTGCTGGATATTATACCGTTCATTTAAATAGTTCTACGTATTGGATAGACGCCACGTTAAATATGTATGAAGATACCACTTTACAAGGTGATTCCGACGCAGAAATAAAACTCATTGATGAAGCTGGTTGGAATAGGAATATTCCATTGATTGCAAATGAACCTGGTAGTAGCAACAATTTCACAATCCATGGGTTTGAGATTGACGGAAATAGTGAAAATCAATCTGTTTCACGTGGTGATACTTTTTATAATATGATGTATTTTCACAATTGTTTTAATATCACAGTAACAAATATGAGGCTTGAATGGGGTACCTGTGATGGATTGAAAGTGGAATGCATTGCACCATATATAGGAACATCTGCGTATATAACATTTACAAATAATTCTGTATATAAACTTGGACACGATGTTTTATATGTTAAGAGATTAAATAATGTAACAGTAGCACACAATGATGTTTTTACAAGGACAAATAGTGCTTTTAGATTATCCAATTCTGGGAATGCTAAAATTTATAACAATACAATACATTCAGAAATTGCTGGATGGTCAACAGGGCCAGGAATAGAGCTTGATAAAAGTACTGGTTACATATCAGAGAATGTTGAAATATACAATAATACATTTTATACACTCAACGGTGCGGGTATTTGGATAGTTGGAATAGATACAGATGATGTAATCCGTGGTAAGGATGTACATATTCATCATAATATATTCTATAATGTTGGTCAGTACTGGTCTGATACTGGATACAGCAATGCTGCAATCATAATCGGACAGTTTAATAATACAATTGTTGAGAATAATGTTATTGATGATGGTGGACATGCTGGAATAAAGTATTACGTTTATTCTGATATGGATGCGTCATTTACAACCACTGTACGAAATAATATTATTATGAATTGTGATAATAATGTAGCAGTAGGAATATGGAACTATGATGATAGCAAACATGAATTTATATCTGAAAATAACTGCATTTACGGCAACACTGGTGGTGCATACAGTGGTACAAACATTATAACAACCAATGATATCCATATCAATCCACTCTTCGCAGATCCCTCCAACTACGATTACCACCTGAAGAGTGCTGCAGGTCGCTGTTCTAACAATGGCTGGATAAACGATGATGCAACAAGCCCACTCATCGATGCTGGATATCCCACATCGGATTACAGCAACGAACCCGAACCAAGAGGTAATAGAATAAACATTGGTCGATATGGTAACACGGCCGAAGCCTCTATGAGCGTTTCCGATTCTAAGAGCGTTTCCGACCAACCCACCGCTACCGCAGGACCTGACCAAACAGTCACAACCGGCGATACAGTGACCCTGGACGGCTCGGCATCTACAGATGATATTGGCATTGAATCCTATGTCTGGGACTTCGATGATTCAAATGGACTCCAGCAGGATGCCACTGGTGCAGCAGTTCAGCACACATATAACACAGCAGGAACATATACTGCAACACTGACGGTGTCAGACGTTGACGGCAATGCAGATTCTGACACTGTTGCTATTATTGTAAACGAAGGTTACATCACTCCGACACCAAATGGAACTTCTTCATCTATATATGATAATCGATTACATGAAACATCCCCGGATGCAGTTATTCCCGATAATGATTATGTTGATATTGGACACAGTACTGATGTAGGTCGTTACAGAGACGTCATATGGTTCAACCTTAGCATGTACAACACAACGGATACAATATCCAATGCAACACTCTCGCTCTATTGGTATTATCCTGTTAACAGTACACGTAACAATGATACAGTTGTAGAGATATACAGACCAGTCGATTGGGATCCCGATTATGTGAGCTGGAACCACCGGACTTCTGATACTCCCTGGAATACGCCAGGCGGAGATTGGTTCGATAAGAACGAAGTAGCCCAGGGCAGTGTGTCATATGCCTCAGTAACTTTTTCAGGTAGTGATGTACCTGATAACAGATACTACGAGTTTGACGTCACAGAACTGGTGCAGGATTATATCAGTGGCGAATACGACAACACTGGTTTCTTCCTGAAGGCGCAGGATGAGTATGACAACTATATTGCCTTCTACAGCTCAGATTGGTCCAATGTCGATCAGCGCCCGAAATTGACAGTTACCCTGAATCTGGAAATGTAGTTGTAAGGGTATCTGAATAGTTACGAATTATTAACGTTCAAAGTGCCTGATCAGTAAATCGGGGACACGACCAAGAAACTGGTTCATGTGTGATCGGTTAAGTGATGAATCGTGATAAATTACCAGCATTTTAGTAATTTATGAATTAAAATTATATTTTTATATTTGGGGCAATAATAGGTGATTTTCAATATTTAGTAAAAGATTTCGAGACAATGAAATTAACAGTTACTCATGCTATTAACCAGATCGGTTCATCGGCTGCCGCCCATGGGATCGAACCTGCCTCTATAAAAGCCTGTAATATACTGGATAGAAATGTAACGGCACTGTCCTATAATCTAGTTATATAATACAAAGTTGTAATACCATCACAATAAATACATAATTTATTTGTAATATAAAGTGATGATATTACTTTGTGACAACATGGTAACAATTAACAGCACCTTTAATAACTTTTCTGAAATCCCAATCTTTCAAAACGTTTTCAGTGGATTTGGTAATGAATACGAATATACAGAATATGAAATTTTTCGTAAGAAAAACCCACCACAGTGCCCAAAGTGTGACAATAACATGGTGCATAATGGTTTTAACAGCTATACCAAAAAAGGTCTGGGCACCATAAAAATAGGTAAATATCTGTGTAACTCGTGTAACAATATACTCGAAGAAGATCGAAGTGTTTGGGAAAATCTCAAAACCTTATTTTCCGACATGCTTGGAGAACTTTATCAACTGCTAAGATCAAATCACGTTGGCTATAATGCGATTTCACAGATAATGCATCTTATATTTCAGCAATCCAAAAGTACCATATTCAAGGAATTTAATCGAGTTATGGAAAATGTGGAAATTCCACCGTTGGAAAATGTTTTGATAGTACACTATGATGAACAATTTCCAAAAGAAGGACGCTCTCAAAAATACCGCCTCACAATATTGGATGCTGAAAGTAAAAGACCGTTAGCTGATGAACTATTTGATAAAAAAGATCCTAAAACAATAAAACAATTTTTGATGGCAAACTTTGACATCACAAAACCGCTATATATCGTAACAGATTTTTACTCAAGTTATCCTTCCATATTAGATGAAGTGTTTGGAGCTATGGCGTCAAAATAGGGTTGGATTTTTAGGTCAATAAAATCCTACTACGATGAATTATTCTACTTCTACGTGTTGATTATGAGTTATTCTTACTGAAAAGCGGTGGTGACATATAGTAGTGGAACGTTACACTACAGTATGAGTTACATACGAAAGATTACTAAACGCAACAAAAACGGTGAAATCAAGGTTTATTATGCAGAAGTAGAATCTGTCCGAGTTGGTGGAAAAGTTATCCAGCGACACATCCGATCTTTGGGTACTAACCCGT
>JAIOQW010000010.1 GCA_021108405.1 Methanosarcinales archaeon | reverse complement strand
GTCTGAAAAAAACAGATAATTTTTTAAGCTAAAATGCTAATTTGATGTTTTCATTAATTCCCATAATTAAACAAAATCCTCCCTTCAGTCGGATTTTTGATATATCAAGTTATACTTAATATACTACAAGCAAATACAATAAATACAAACCAAGCTTACATCAAGATAAGATGATAAGAATATATAACACACTATTGACTATCTTAGGTAACCAGAACTGGTGGCCTGCAGATACACCTTTTGAGGTAGCAATAGGGGCACTTTTAACACAGCAGACCAGATGGAACAATGTAGAAAAGGCAATCTTAAATCTAAAAGATAAGTCGCTCATGGAACCTGAAAAATTGGCTAACACAGATAATGAAACAATTGAGGAACTGATCAGATGTACAGGTTTTTACCGCCAGAAGGCTCATCGGTTAATAATAATGAGTGAATATTTTTTATTACATGGAGATGCTATCTTTGACAGGCCTGTAAAGGAGCTTCGTGAGGACTTACTAGAACTTAAGGGTGTAGGAGAAGAAACTGCTGATAGTATTATATTATATGCAGCTAATAAGCCAAAATTCGTCATCGATGCTTATACCAGGAAGATACTTAACTGCCTTGGAATCAGTGGGAGCTACTCTGAATTACAGCAGATATTCGAAGCCAGACTTGATGAGGATGTAGAGTTATTCAAGGAATACCATGCATTGATCGTAGAATATGGGAAACAATATTGTCTTAAACATAGGTGTGAAGAATGTGTTTTAATTGATATTGGGAAAACCCTTATATAGAGAGATATGAATAATAGGCATTAGTTTAACTGATTTTCTCATTTTTTCTATGAGGTATCCAGATGGTTAATGATAAGGAATTTAAAGGTACGACAACTGTAGGATTGGTTTGCAAAGACGGTATCATACTGGCTACTGAAAGTAGGGCTACTATGGGGTTTTTGATTGCAAGTAAAGATGCTAAGAAGATCTATCAGATAGATGATCTTGTGGGAATGACCACTGCCGGTTCAGTGGGTGATGCACAGCGTATTGTTAAGATTATACAGGTAGAATCAAAACTCTATAAAATGCGTAGGCAGGAAAATATGACAATCAAGGGGATTGCCAGTTTATTATCCAATTTACTTTCAGGTAGTAGGTACTACCCATTTATGGTACAATTGATTATTGGAGGAATGGACAAAAATGGTCCGAACATTTATTCCCTGGATGCCCTGGGCGGACAGCTTGAAGAGACGGGAGCTGTTGCTACAGGGTCAGGATCTCCAATTGTTTATGGTATACTGGAAGATAGATACAGGAAGAACTTATCTATTGATGATGGAATCGAACTTGCAACAAGAGCATTACATAATGCTATTAAACGAGATGCAGCATCTGGAAATGGTATAAAGGTTGTAAAGATAACATCAGAAGGATTTTTCGAAATAGAGGATTCAATTATTCAAAAGAAACGTGAAGAATTTGATAATAATTAATAATACAATGATCTAAAAAATTTCAAATGATTTTTCGATTAAGCTTTATTTATAAATTTATTCAGGAAACATCATTTTGAAATCATACTATGAATATATTTTTATCTTTTATTTTTTTATTTTTATATAGGATGTACAAACAATGTCAGTAGAACAGGTACTTGATGAACTAAGAGAAAAGATTATAAAAAAACTTCCGGATAAAGTAACTATCACAGATATTGAATTTGAAGGACCTGAACTGGTAATATATACCTCCGAACCTAAAAAGTTCGCGGACAATGCCGATATTATCCGGAACCTAGCAAAAGACCTTCGCAAACGATTAGTTGTGCGGCCGGACCCCAAAGTATTGGCAAAACCTGAAGACGTTATTGAAATAATCTCAAAGATCGTTCCGGAGGATTCGGGAATCACTAATCATTTTTTTGATACTGATACGGGAGAAGTGATCATTGAAGCTGAAAAACCCGGTATTGTTATAGGACGACATGGAAACACACTCAGAGAAATCACAAAGGAGATTGGATGGACTCCTAAGGTGATCAGGACACCACCTATTAAATCATCTACTGTTGACAATATACGTCAATACCTAAGAAATCATAAAGATGAACGTAAGACCTTGCTTAAAACCATTGGTAGGAAAATACATAGGGAAGTATCATCCAGGGATAAGTGGGTACGGATAACCTCTCTAGGAGGTTGCCGGGAAGTAGGACGCAGTTGTTTCATGCTTTCTACTCCTGAGAGTAAAATCCTTATCGACTGTGGAGTTAATGTGGGTTCGGAGGATAACGGAACACCTTACCTTTATATTCCTGAGGTCACTCCTATTAGCGAAATCGATGCCGTTGTTTTAACCCATGCCCATCTGGACCATTCCGGACTGATTCCTTTACTTTTTAAATACGGATACGAAAACCCGGTTTATTGCACTCCTCCAACTCGTGATCTAATGGCACTATTGCAGCTTGACTTCATTGATGTAGCAGCTAAAGAAGGAAAAATAATTCCTTATGAGTCAGCTATGATACGTAAGATGTTGAAACATACTATAACGCTTAATTACAGTGATGTGACTGATATTGCACCTGATATGAAGCTTACTTTACATAATGCCGGGCATATTCTGGGTTCCTCGGTTGTTCATTTCCATGTAGGTGACGGATTGTACAATATTGCTTTTACCGGGGATTTCAAGTATGAAAAGACACGTCTTTTTGATATTGCAGTTAATAATTTCCCAAGGGTTGAAAGTATAATTATGGAATCCACCTATGGCGGTTCTAAAGATATGCAGCCTAGTAGAAAAGAAGCGGAAACCCAATTAAGGAAAATCGTTAAAGAAACAGTACAAAGGGGTGGAACAGTACTTATTCCGGCTTTTGCGGTGGGCAGGAGCCAGGAAGTAATGCTGGTCCTGGAAGAAGCTGTTCGTAAGGGGATCATTGAAGAAATACCTATTTATCTTGACGGCATGATATGGGAAGCTACTGCCATACATACTACCTACCCTGAATACCTGAACAACGATCTCAGGAACCTGATCTTTCATAAGGGCTTGAACCCGTTTCTATCAGATTGTTTTGACCAGGTAGATTCTGTGAAAAAAAGAGAGGACCTTTTGAATAATCCGGTACCTGGTGTGGTCCTGGCTACTTCAGGTATGCTCAATGGCGGACCTATCATGGAATATTTAAGGGCATATGGTCCTAATGAAAAGAACTCACTGGTATTTGTTGGATATCAGGCAGAAGGCACTATGGGACGACGGCTTCAAAAAGGCTGGAGCGAAATACCGGTTTATAACCATGGTAAGACTGAAGTTATTAATGTTAACTTGCAAGTTCATACTGTGGACGGGTTCTCAGGTCACTCTGACCGTAAGCAATTAATGGACTATATCAAGAAAATGAAACCAAGACCTGAGCATATTCTAACAGAACACGGAGATGCTAAGAACTGTGTAGACCTGGCCAGTTCATTGTACCGTAAATACAGGATCGAAACCAGAGCTCCATTAAATCTGGAAACTATCAGGTTGATCTGATCTCGATAACAGTACTACCCGGCTGACTTCTACTTGATCGATACAATAATATCCGATTTTTTTAGCAAGCTGATTTGCAAATTCCAATACTTCATTGTGTTCGGGCATGGCAGATCTATCCAGGCGTTTGCGTGAATATCCAAGATGCATATAAGCTTTAACTTCGACAAAATCCGGTTTTGCTATTTCGATCAACCGGGCATATTTTCCGGGGTCCTTGAAATTTAATCCTTTTATTAGTGTTAACCTGATAGCTATGCGGCTCATGTGATCATGCAGGATCTCCAGGGAGTGAATGATCTTATCCCATTGATCATTATTAAGTGGACGGCAACATTTCAGATACGTTTCTTTATCCGGACCGTTCAGACTCATATATAATTGAGTTGGTCTGATCGCTTCTACAACATCCGGATTGGTACCATTAGTAACCACGAAGGTAGTTATTTTCCTTTTATGATATTCTTCAACCAATTCCCTTAAATACGGATATAATGTAGGTTCACCTGCAAGGGATATAGCTGCATGTTTGGGTTCACATGATTCCTTCCATGTTTTTTTATCCACACTATCCAGACCTCCGTATCCCGACATCAACTTACGCTGAACCTCTATGCAGTTATCTACTATCTCATCCGGAGTATCCCATTGTTCCGGTTCTGAGACCGGATGTTCTACAGGGCGCCAGCAATGAAGACATTTCTGGTTGCACCCTAGATAAGGGGTCATTTGAATACACCGATGCGATAGTATACCATAAAATTTTGATTTATAACAGCTTCCCTGTGCTTTTACAGATCTGCCTGACCAAAGACATGTTTTAACAGCACTATGGGCACCTGCTATGTGATATCCCTGTTTCTCGAATAGGTCATAAGAACTGCTCATAGGGTTAAGAGGGTTGATCAAATGATATAATGGTTGTGTTTAAATTTGCCAGATCTACAACAACAGCTTTAGCAGGATCCGGATCAAGGTTCATTCGTCGCTGGAATTCTGTCTGGGATTGCCAGGTACCACTATTGACAATCGTAACTCCACGATATTTCGCACAACCCACAGTATGCACATGACCACAGTGAAGGATATCAGGAGGAGTTTCGATTACTAGATGATCCTGCTTTTCAGGTGCAATAGATACTCGACTGCCATAGATAGGAGAAAGGTGACGGCATTTTAACATTTCGATCATAGGTCTTGTGGGGTCTTCATATTTCATACCAGGTATAGTTGCAATAAGATCATCAATGCTGCGACCGTGATAAATTAGAACACGTACTCCTTCTATTGATATCACTGCTGGATTACCTACAAATAATATATCCTTATTAAAAAAACTCTTTATCCTATCAGGAAAAGTAGGTTGAGGTTCAGCTTGACGCACTGCATCATGGTTACCTGGTGATAAAACAATTTTAATATGTTCAGGTACCTGATTGAGATACTGTGCTGCTGCTTTATATTGCTCATATACATCATTTATCAGTAACTCTTTTTCCTGATTGGGATATATTCCTATACCATCTACGATATCTCCGGCTATGATAAGATAATTTATATCACTGGTCTTTTTTATCCACTCTATAAAATTTAACCATTCATTTTTAAGAAAAGTATTACTCCCTACATGCATATCAGATATAAGCACAGCTTTGCCTTTGCAGTTTCTTTGACCCAGTTCGTTATTGGCTCTAAGTGGTATATCGGGCTGCATAATATTATTAACAAAAAGCAAATTTCCATCATTACTTAAAGTACCTGTGACTCCTATTACTTCATCAAGCATTATTTTCATAGCCTTATCAAAGAGGTTTTTTTCTTTTTTTAACACCATAACCGGGAATGTTCCGGTAATATCCTCAATCTCTATTAACCTATGACCGTTTTTGGAAGTTCGCAGGTCAGATACCATTCCTATCACTGAAATTTGATCATATTCTTCTACCAGGCCTGACTTTCGTTTTTTTAGGCTTTCTATGGGTCTAAAACTCACACCCCTGTTGCGTAATAAATTACTCAGGGTATGGAAACGGTTTTTAAAATAATCTAAAAAATCGGTATATTTACCTATACAAGCTGATTGGTCTGTTATATCTGAAATTACATCCAGCCCACCTATCCATTCATCTTCAAAATCCGGATCATTCGGAGGAATATCCAAATACTTCGGGGATTTAATGTCATCATCCGGTTTTTTTTGCAAATGAATGTGTTCAGGACATACAACCAGTACAGAATCGTCCAGTGAACTCAGTATCCGATCAATGTGGAATGCGTCATATTGGTCCTCATTATCTAATATTACTGATAAAGCATTAGGATTGATCTGGAAACCTGCCTGTGCGAATAGCTCTACAATAATTGCAGATTTGTCAGTATCTTGATATATATTCTGATCCATATTCCATAATCCTACTCAAATCTATTTCTTCTATTAAAACTGCAGAAACTATTAATACATAAGAACCCATAAAGATTCGCTAGTATGGCTCCTTTAAAAAATACAACTACAGTTAGTAAAATACTATATTCTATCGAACGATTTAGGAATAGTGAAAATTTTTTTGTCGGAATATTCAGGGACTTGTTGTTTATTGGGAGTATGATCCTTTTATTTATGTTGATGTCACAAATCCTTTTAGGCCTTCCTATGCCAGCAGTAGCAGTAGAATCAGGAAGTATGATACCACATATCAATATAGGAGATGTGGTAATTATTCAGAGTTATGATAGGACTGACATTGTAACATATAATGAAGCTATTCAGTCAGATTACGAATCATTTGATTATTCAGGAGATGTTATTCTATATTATAAATATGGAAACACTTCAGTTACTCCGATTATTCATAGGGCTATGTACCGGGTAGATATAGGTGATCCTATGTGGACTAACGGACCCCCGGCACCCCATGCAGGATATATTACTAAAGGAGATAACATAGAGACAAATAAACAAGTTGATCAGGCAACCAGTATTAGTAAACTTCAACCTGTAAAAGAAGAATGGGTCATTGGAGTTGCCCGATGGAGAATTCCTTTGATCGGACAAGTTTCTTTAATTCGATCAAAAATTTGGAATGGGATAACAAACCCGGAGAAAAAAGACAATTAATAAGACATAGAGAAAGACTTGAAAACTGTAAAGAAGTCTCTTAAGAAACTGAAAAAGAAGGAATATGCATATGAAGAAATCTATACAGAATCCTATATTGAAATGGGTGTTTTTCATATTCGGAAGTATGATTCTTTCATCTATGCTGATACCACAAATCTTTTTAGGCTTTCCTGTGTTTGCAGTAGCAGTAGAATCAAAAAGTATGGAACCACATATCAATAGCGGAGATATGGTAATTATTCAGAGTTATGATTGGACTGACATTATAACATACAATGAAGGTTTACAGTCTGATTACGAATCATTTGATTATTCCGGAGATGTTATTCTATATTATAAATATGGAAATACTGAAGCAATTCCTATTATTCATAGAGCTATGTACCGGGTAGATACAGGTGACCCTATGTGGACTAATGGATCTCCGGCACCCCATGCAGGATATATTACTAAAGGAGATAATGTAGTTACCAATAGACAAATCGACCAGGCAACCAGTATTAGTAAACAGCAGCCTATAAAGGAAGAATGGGTCATTGGAGTTGCCCGATGGAGAATCCCCTTGTTCGGACATGTTCCTTTGTTTTTTCAAAAATTATTTAGTAGTGTAACTTGATATATCGAAAATGCTCACTCCGTTCACATTTTCTAATCTTCGGCTCT
>JAIOQW010000085.1 GCA_021108405.1 Methanosarcinales archaeon | reverse complement strand
AAGGTACGTTATTTATCTTGTAGATCGGCTTTAAGTTCGTATCTTCAGGTTGTCTCGCTTCAAAAACAAGCAAAGAAGGATCTTTGAGCGAAAACATGGCAAAACCCGACATAAGTGCATCGGATAGGGATATTTTGATGTTATTTGACCGGAGGTCTTTTATTTTCTTAAAATCTGAACGAACAAGGCTGAATAATGCATCAGCGTTCAGATTTTTTCTAAGTTTTATTTTTTGACTCATACAAAACTCCATCCATGGAATTCGAAGATTATTAATAATTTGTTGGAATTATTCGCTTTATTTCTCAATATAATATATAATGTTTACGAAAATAAAAACTAGTGCCCCTTTAGCTGCATGCGTTTACAATTTTAGCGGGAATTGCTGATTTATCAATAGGTAATCCTACAGGGTTTTATTATAGTATTGATATTCAAGCCTATACTTGCAATTTTAATAATTTCAAATTTGCAATCTCGAGCAACCCACCCTATAAACCCTTTCGATCAATCAGCCAACTCGACCTCGAACATATATTTGCGATCTCTAAAAGTCACTATACCCCGGACTTAAGTCCAACGCCTGTTTATATATCTCAGCCTTTCGATTTTCTATCTCGTCCGGCAATATAATTTTCAATAACTTTCCAACCATGTCCAACACTTCCATAATAACAACTTAGTGCCCATAGACTTTGTTTGCACCACTTTTTAAGTTTAAGGATATTCCTTTCGTAATATAGAGACACTTGCTTATATTGTATTTAGAGAGAGAATAATCGGAAAGTAGATTATATTCGGTTCAGTAATCATGGCACTATATAGTGTCAGCAATTCCAAATACTAATAAGTGCTATTGGCACTATACAAAGCATCATATATCAGGGTTTTGTGCCTTTATGGATCAGACCAAATCACATCGTTACAATGTAATCACAAGTTTACCATTGTCAACTGTAACCGGATAGGTTCGAATGTCGTCTTTCGCTGACCCGGAAATGATTTTACCATTGTAGTTATAGATCGATTTTCCAATACTACAGCACTGCACTTGCTGCATTCCTGGCATCGGATCCAGGCGGCGTTTCCCATGCGTACAGCGGTTCTGAAAAGCATAATACTGACCATCATCTCCCTGGATGACGAGAACGCGCTCAGGGATCTCCTTTGCTTCAAGTCGTATGGCTCCATTAACTATAGCTAATTCGGGTGCACGGGCAAGATCTACAATGATTTTTCCTTCTTCAAAGTTCCAGCAACTTTCATCTGACGGTTTCTTGGTGGCGCATATCCCAAGTATGCGTTGGAAGATATTTCGATGGAGAGTTTTATTTTGCATGATTTCAACCTCTTAAGTGGAATTAGTTAGAAGGCCTTTGCGTAGGCTTGAATTTTGTCTTAATACTTTATTTTATCAACTCTTTTTTCTATTTTTATATTCATGTAAAAGTCACAGTTTGTATCGTACGAATTGTACAATGCCTGTATACAGTGTTTTATAATGATTAATCATTATTCTCATATATTGTACTGTACTATTTACTTAAATATTTATCTCAATTACCTCTTATCCACTATTAAAAATAAGCCCACTTAGCTGTATCCCTTCAAATTAAATTGTAACTGAGGCACTTATAACAATAAGTGAATTAGATGAGTATTCTTAGACACAGATTTAGAATGAAGTTTTTGATAGTATATCAAGTATAACTTGATATATCGAAAATGCTCACTCCGTTCACATTTTCTAATCTTCAGCTTCTTCGAAGCTTCTGACGAAGATTCTACGAATCTTCTAATCCTCCATTCCTCTGGAATGTCGGTCAAGAAAATCCGAGCGTTAGCGAGGATTTTATTTAAATGCATGCCCCTTGGGTGCTAGTACTACATTTACACTGTCTATGATAGGATAAAGAAATCATGGTATCCAGCAGTATACTACGAAGTGATGCCTGTTTATCATCCAGTATTTCTATAACTTCATCAGCAGTCAGTTTCTTTTCACAAAGACCGGCTGCACGGTTCGTAATGATACATAATGATGCATAACACAGTCCCAGTTCTCTTGCTAATACTACCTCAGGCAGTCCTGTCATACCTACTACATCCCCGAATGAACTTAACATCCTTATCTCAGCCGCAGTCTCAAACCTGGGACCTTCCGTACAAATATAGACACCACTATATGGTTTGAAATGATTGGCACTAAGAGCATTTAATAGCTTTTCCCTTATCTCGGGACAATACGGTTGCGTCATATCCACATGCACTGTCTCGCTATTAAAGAAAGTATTCGGTCTGGACCGTGTCAAATCAATAAAATCATCAGGTACCAGGAAACTTCCTGGCTGATGGCTGCCCATAGTACCTACCGAATTAACAGCTATCACCCGTTGGACTCCAAGTATCTTTACAGCCTGGATAATGGCACGATAATTTAACCGGTGAGGTGGGAAATGAATTTTTTCTAATGTTTCAATATTGGAATGTCTTTGTATTATTGCCAGTCCAAGGGTTTTATTGCGATGTACAACACTACCGGTTCGTATTGCTACATCACCAAAGGATGTGTTCACTTCGTAATCTTCAAAGTCAAAATCGTCTGTGTCAAAGCCAACACCACCGATAACTACAAAATCAATATCATGCTGTTTTAAGGAGTGCATCAGAGGTCCTCGTAGATATCCAGATACCGATCAACGAAATAATAACTGCTCCTACAATTGTTAATATTAAAAGTTGACGACCTGTTTGTGATGATATCGAATATTCTTCAATAGATGGGGTTATGGATAATATAAAAGTACTGGCCCCCCATAACAGCAATCCGAACGATAATAAGAAGAATAGATAGGAGTAATAACTTTTGGTACTCTCGCCTTCAATATGAAGATCGATCATTCTACCGACTATCGCTATCCAGCCTGCAGCGATATACCACCAGATAGATATATTGATAAAGATCATGATAAGTATTATTATTCCAACGAAAAAATCAGGTCTGGAATAGTATTCCCAGAAACTGACTACACCCATTATAGTACCTATAAGGATAAGAATGACAGCTATGGAATAAGTAATAAAGGAAAGTCTGCTGGAAGCTAAGGAATTTTTTATTTTCAACCTTAACTCTTCCATTGAATCATCAACTCCAAAACCCCGGTATAACATATATACACCGATCGCACCTGCAATAGCAGCCAATGCATATTTCGGATCGCCTTTGAAAAGGAATAAAGAATATATAAGGGCTGCTAGCCCTATTGGTACAAAGAATGTATGAGATATCTTCGGATCATTAAAAGCGGTTTTTAACATATAATAAGTACTTTCTAAATTCTCACTTTGTTTAACGATCACTCTTTGTACTCCGTCAACTTTGCACCTTGATTCTATTATAGGTAAGATCGATTCATCTTCTGCACCGTCTGAGACCATAATAATACTGTCTACGTTATATTTTTGTAAAAGATCATCTAATTGATCTGCTATCTTCTTATCAGAAATGAGCCCTACTTTACGGTCTCCAGCCAGAGTAATGAGCTCTACGTCGTCATGTTCTTCAACCATTTTGTCATAGAGTTTTACACCTGCATATAATGTGTTGATATCAGAGTCCTCAGGATCGGCAATACCTAAATTCCTGGCAGTTAAGAGGTTGTTTTCTCTACCGATAACCGGACTGGATGCACCTCCTTTATCTCCAATATCATTATCTCGGTCTATGCAGATTATAAGTTTAACCATATATTGACAAACCTCAATAGTTTATTATTAGAACCTATATAAATATTCTATGTATACATATTCTATGTATACATATGCTAAATATATATATACTACTCCGCAAGTATAATTTGGAATTCTATATGACTGCCACAGAGAGCACAGAGATAGGAGTTAGGAGTTAGGAGTTAGGAGTTGGGAACAGAAAAGGCATCTCTTTGTTCTCTGTGCTCTCTGTGGTATATATTATAAACAATGATTCATACAAATTTTATTACCCTACTTCTTGAAGGGATACATTATTTTTAAGATACTTATCAATAGCTTTTGCAGCCTTCTTTCCTGCCCCCATTGCACTGATGACAGTGGCTGCACCGGTAACCACATCACCACCTGAAAATACACCCTTCTTAGAGCACATTCCGTCTTCATCAGCCACAAGAGTACCCCATTTTGTAGTTGCAAGGTCTGATGTAGTATTTGGGATCAAAGGATTGGGAGATGTACCTATGGCCATTACCACTATATCCACATCTATGATGTGCTCAGAACTCTCTATAGGTACTGGTCTGCACCGTCCGGATTCATCAGGTTCACCCAGTTCCATATTTAACAATTCTATCTGTCTGACCCAGTTGTTCTCATCACCGATGATCTTTATAGGGTTACACAACAGTTTGAATATCACACCTTCTTCCCTGGCATTCTCTATCTCTTCATTCCTGGCAGGCATTTCTTCATCGCTACGCCTGTAGATGATACTAACCTCTTCGGCACCTAAGCGTAGTGCACACCTGGCAGCATCCATAGCCACATTCCCGCCTCCCACTACCACTACTCGTCGAGTGCGTTTTATCGGTGTATCATAATCAGGGAATTGATATGCTTTCATCAGGTTAACCCTGGTCAGGAATTCGTTCGCAGAATAGACACCATTGAGATTCTCGCCATCAATATCCATAAATACAGGCAGACCGGCTCCGGTACCAAGAAACGCCGCATCGAATTCTTTTAATAATTCATCAAGTGTTTCGATCTTTCCAATAACATTATCAAGCTGGATATCCACTCCAAGACTTTCAACATATTCCACTTCAGCTTGCACTATAGCCTTGGGTAACCTGAATTCCGGAATACCATATACCAGTACTCCTCCGGCTTTATGGAGGGCTTCGAACATTGTGACACAGTATCCCATCTTTGCCAGTTCTGCTGCTGCGGTTAGCCCGGCGGGTCCGGAACCTACTACTGCCACCTTATTACTACCAGGTTCATAATGATCCGGATTTGTGCCTTTATTGTTAAGTTCCCAGTCTGCTGCATACCTCTCAAGCCTGCCTATAGCAACAGGTTCGCCTTTTTTAGCCAGTACACAAACTTCCTCACATTGTGTTTCCTGGGGACATACCCTACCGCAGATGGCAGGTAAGGCATTCATTGATTTGATCTCATTAATAGCGCCTTCCATATTATTTTGTGCTATGCATTTGATAAAAGCCGGAATATTGATCTCTACCGGACATCCTGCTATACATGTAGGTTTCTTACACTGGATACACCGGCTAGCCTCGTTGATCGCCTGTTCATGGGTATATCCCAGTGCTACTTCATTAAAGTTAGACCTCCGCTCAATAGGGTCCTGCCTGGGCATATCTTCTCGCTCTAACAATTACATCCCTTCCTGTGTGTATGATACTCAATTGCTTCTTTCTCTTCATCCGAATACATTACCAACCTGTTCATAAGAAGAGAGAAATCAACTTCGTGGGCATCAAATTCAGGTCCGTCCACACATGCGAATTTTGTTTTATTTCCTACTGACACACGACATGCTCCGCACATACCTGTACCATCTACCATAATACTGTTAAGGCTGACAACTGTTTTAACTCCATATGGAAGTGTCACACCAGCTACAGTCTTCATCATAATAGGCGGCCCAATGGCTATTACAAGGGATATGGTTTCATCTGAGTCCAATATTTGCTTTAAGACATCAGTAACAAATCCATGATGTCCTTTGGTACCGTCATCCGTAGTAATGAACAACTCATCACTAACATCCTGCATCCGATCTTCCCATAACAGCAGATCAGCGTTGCGTGATCCTATTATTGAAATAACTTTATTGCCTGTTTCTTTATGTTCCCTGGCAATGGGAAAGATTGGTGCGACACCTACACCGCCTCCCACACAGACCACTGTACCCACCTTCTTGATAGACGAAGGATTTCCAAGCGGACCTACAAAATCAAGAAGATCTTCATTGGCAGTCATGGAAGCTAATTGTCTGGTAGTTTTGCCCATTTCCTGGAATATGATTGTTATAGTACCCCTATCGCGGTCGAAATCTGCAATGGTCAATGGAATGCGTTCGCCTGTCTCATCAATTCTAAGAATAATGAACTGACCTGCCTGGGCTTTGTTTGCAATCTTCGGAGCAGATACTATCATCTGGTGGATTGTGGGAACTAACTGGTTTATTTTGAGTATCTTAAATGGCATAAGGTTTGACCTTCTAATAGTTTAATGTGAATGATATGGAATGGTTTTTGTCAATATTTCGGTGGTTATTATTCAACCTGGTGGTAATATAATTATCTAAAAATTGTGCTGAGAGCCTGTTGAGTGGAATACTAAATTTCATCCATCCCACGTCTAGGGATGGTAAGCAAGAATTCATTACCCTGTAATTCTAATTCCACATCTTTTTCAACAGAATCTGATACTTATATCCTCAAGCCCGTTCATCTTTGCAAGATTAAGCAGCAAAGGAGTAATAGACTCTACCATATTAGAAACAGCTAGAGGACCGCCATCAAGTGGACGGAGACACCCGATCTCATGTGTCAGGTTAAACAGGATCTTCTTAGCATCTTCATCATCACTACAGATCACTGCATCATATTCCATTTCACATTCCATATCTTTTAGTTTTCTTGCTGCAATATTGTGATATACTGACACAACCCTGGTAGATGTGGGTACTGCCTCTTTAATAGCAAGTGCCGCACTACCCTGTGGGGGCGGTGAATATATAAAATGATCCTCAATTCTTTTCATTGGTACAACCGGAGTCACCAGGATCTTATTCTCCAGTGCATCATATATTTCTTCAATAAGAGTTAATACATGTTCAAACATTACTGTCAGAACAATAAGATCAGCTCTTTTTGTCGCATCATGATTGTCAAGACCGCTGATTTTAATCCCAGACATATCAAAACCACAGGACTCCATCTCAGATAAATATCTATCAGCAGCACTTTTCGCTTTTTCGGGTCTTCTTGAGCCTATAATAATTTCATCATCCTGCGCCCATCTCAACGCAAACCCTTCCCCGATACTACCTGTTCCTCCTAATATTGCTATCTTCATAGTACCTACAACCAAATTTTAATGATTATTCTATAATATATTTTTTATAGTATATCAAGTATGACTTGAATCGAAAATACTTCGTATTTTCTAATCTTCAGCTTCTTCGAAGCTTCAGTATCGAAAATGCTTCGTATTTTCTAATCTTCAGCTTCTTCGAAGCTTCAGTATCGAAAATGCTTCGTATTTTCTAATCTTCAGCTTCTTCGAAGCTTCAGTATCGAAAATGCTCAC
>JAIOQW010000003.1 GCA_021108405.1 Methanosarcinales archaeon | reverse complement strand
AAATTCCTTAACCGATCACAAATGTCAAAATACCATACTTTTTGAAGTGGATACCATATCCCTAATTATATTATGGTTTTTTTCACAATCCTACTTCTTTTTTGGTTTTATTTCAAAACCTAATTTTATTAGGGTAAGATTTGTATTTACCTAATTATATACCACTCCATTAAGATTTTACACTCTGATGAATACATTCTGATGTGGTATACCTGAAAAAGAGGGAGGAATTAAATGATAAAACTTAATAGAAAAATTGTACATTCATTTGCGCAGATATTATTAGTTGTAGTTCTATTTATAGCATTATTGATAGTACCTGCAACTGCACAGCCCCAACAACATAAGATAATCTTCGTTCTCGGAACAGATGAAAATCAGGATTATCTAAATAATGTATCAGCAAGTACTACGATCGAAGTTGAAATATACAATTCATCCCAGGCCAGGTCAAAGGACTTTAGCAATGAATCTGTTGTTTTTCTAGTGTCTCTAGATGATGAGACTGTTTTGAGCATAAACAAAACATTAAACCCGAACGCTCATGTATTTGCACACAATTTAACATCCAATATCAACATCGGAAACGTTGAAGATGCTAACATCACCGAATACTGGAGATCAGGCGGTGATTCGAATATGTTACAATTGATTACCTATCTTGGCTCGAAATTCTATGATTTGCAGGAGATTGAGATCCTGGTCATACTTCACGAGCGTACAATGCACTGGTATTATCTTGAGGAGGCAATGAAGAATTATACTCTGCAGAATACAACGATCAGCCTCACAATCTACGATGCGGACCAGGCATCAGAAAATAATCTTACATCCTTTGATATAATTGTATTACAACATGTTTCATACCGACCTTCGATCCAGGAAAAACTGGATGAAGCGAACAGTACGAGTAAGACAGTATGGCTCTCTAATGGAGTTTCTTTATGGGAAATGAATGTACCACAGAGCATAGGAAAGGAAGCTTATAAGGAATACTGGGTACCAAGCGGTGTTGAAAATCACCGTCGTGTTCTTACCTATCTGGCAGTTACTTTAATGGACGTGGATGAAGAGATAAAACCTGGAATAAAACTACCTCGCAGCGGGATATTCCATCCTGATTATAAATCAGAGCTCCAACCATGTAAGGATTGTCTGTTTAATGATCTATCCTCTTATATGGAATGGTACACTGAACAAGGAAAGTATCATCCCCAAAACCCAACAGTAGGTCTCACGCTTCCAAGTTTTTACTATGCCAACGGATACTTCCTCGATGATTGGATAGCGATCATAAAAGAGTTTGAAAGTAAAAATGTAAACGTGATCCCTATTCTTGATTATACTGATCTCAATGGGGTTTTTTTTGATGAAGCAACGAACGAGACCACAGTTGATATCGTCCTCGCATACATGGGAACATTCCATGGTACAAAAGCATTTAATCTAAGCGGTCTCGACGAAAGAAAAGAGTGGATCGCAAAGCTTGGTGTACCATGGATAAATTGTATAACAACAGGACAAACACCCGAGGAATGGGCAAATTCCACGATAGGGATCCCTACATCGTACATAGGCTGGGCAGTCGCACTTCAGGAAATGGAAGGTTTGATCGAGCCGATCGTCATAGGCGGAACCGTTCTTGATGAAATAACACAGACAAAAACGAAGGTTCCGATTCCGGGAAGAGCTGATTATGTTGTGAACAGAGCTCTCATGTGGACAGATCTGAAATATCTGAACAATAGCGAGAAGAAGATAGCACTTATTTATTACTCATATCCACCGGGAAAAGCTGAGATCGGTGCGAGTTATATGGATGTACCAAGAACCCTGGAGGTTCTGCTAAATGAGATGCACGGTGCTGGCTATGATGTCGGAGAAAATTTTACCAGGTACAATATCAGCGACCGGAATGATACCTTATCTAACAATGGAAGTATTGTTGCAAAACTGATCACACAGGGGAGAAATATAGGTACATGGGCGCAAGATGATGTGGATGAACTTGCAAAATCAGGTGCTATCGTACTAGTTCCGGAAAATGATTATATTCAGTGGTTTAATGAATATTCCGAAGATATGCGAGATGCGGTAATAGAAAACTGGGGACAGCCGCCTGGAGATCAGATGGTATATACTGCACCGAATGGCAGTAAATATCTGGTGATCCCATGCATACAGTACGAAAACATACTGCTTGCTCCACAACCATATCGCGGGTATCAGAACAATGAAAAGATGTTATACCACAATTCAAGCTTGCCGCCAAACCACCAGTACATTGCCTTTTATCTGTGGCTTAAAAAGAGTTTCGATGCGTCTGCACTGGTTCATATCGGCACACATGGCACATTGGAATGGCTGCCTGGAAAACAGGTTGGACTGGACAGCAGGTCATGGCCCGAAGTACTGATACAGGATTTTCCGAATCCGTATATATATATCGTGGACAATGTCGGTGAGGGAACACATGCTAAAAGAAGGACTTATTCAGTGATCATAGACCACATGACCCCACCGTTCATTCCTGCCGGATTATATGGTAACTATTCTAACCTTCATCAGGCGATCCATCACTATCTCCTTGCAAATAACACACCCCTCATGAGTGAATACAAGAACACAAGTATCAGGATCATACAGGATACGCATATTGATGAAGACATTGGAATAAACATCTCTTATGATGTTAGTTTTGATAATTTTGAAGCTCTGGTTATTAATGGAAAGGTGCATGATTACCTGCACGAGATGATGTATGCGAATATGCCTTATGGTCTTCGAATATTTGCAAACCCCATACCAGATGAGAGTGCTGTTGCACTGGTGCGTGGAATGCTTGGTGATGATTATATAACAAACATACGTGCGGTAAATAAATCCTGTGATTTCCATGATTCTGAAGAATACAATAAGACCGAATCATATAGACTTCTCTACCGTGTACTTGTGGATGGTGCGGACCCGGTAGATGCCCAGAATGAAATTCTCACAGGCTCATCAGCAGATGTTTCTATTGATCTGGAGATTGCAAAGGAATATTATAACAACATCCTCGCATCATCTCCGAACGAGATAAAAAGTCTTCTTGACTCCCTGGAAGCAAAATACATCATGCCATCAGTCGGTGGTGATATCTTAAGGTCACCTGATGTTCTCCCGACAGGTAGAAATTTCTATTCATTTGATCCAAGAACAATTCCAACACGGGAGGCTTATGAGATCGGTAGACAGACAATGGACGAACTACTTGTGGATTATTATGAGAAAAATGGAGAATTTCCCGAAAAAGTCGCATTTGTTCTATGGGGTATAGAAACAATGCGTAATCATGGCATACCTCACAGCCAGATGCTATATCTCATGGGTGTGGAGCCTATATGGAGGGATGACGGCAGGATCATTTATTATACTAAACCCAAAGTAGAGAATCTTCACATAATGAATGAATCCGAGATGACATTACAATTAACCAATGGGACAGTGATCATGCGTCCGAGGATCGATATAATAGGTCATAGTTCCGGATTGCACAGAGATCAATTCCCATGGCAGATGACACTTCTCGACGATGCGGTCAGGATCGTTGCACAACTTAACGAAAGTGAAGATATAAACTATGTACGAAAACATTCCCGTGAACTGAAAGAATATTACATGGAACTTATGCGTTCTATGAATGTAACAGTGAATGAGAGCGAAGCTGAAAAATTATCAATGTCACGATTGTTCGGACCGCCCGAAGGAGATTACGGCGTGAGAATTGCAGATGCGGTAGAGGCAAGTGACACGTGGAATAATACGGATAGGATTGCAGATCAGTTTATCGAACGTTCAGGAAATGTGTATATAGGTGGAGAAATGTATACCAGCCCTCTTATCTCAGGTGTAGATGTTTTTAAAGCAGTTATAAAGGATACTGAAATATCAGTTTTTGTCAGAACCAGCAATCTTTATGGTGTTCTTACTGGTGATGATCCTTTCCAGACCTTTGGTGGATTGAGTCTGGCGATTGGCAGGGTAAGTGGTGGAAACCGTCCTGATATGTGGATAACAAATGCCAGGGAAATTGGAAATGCGAGAATGCAAACATTGCAGGAATTCATAACCATGGAAATGAGAACGCAGATGCTTAATCCGAATTATATAAAAGGCATGATGGAACATGGTTATGCCGGAGCCGGGAAGCTGGCAGATCATTTAGCAAATCTCTTTGGTTGGGATGTAGTGGATACAAGGATCGTTGATGCCAGCGATTGGGATGAAGTGTATGAAGTATATATCCAGGATATCCATGATCTTGGCACTAAAGACTGGTTTAATGAGAACAGCCCGTGGTCTCGCCAGACAATGATAGCTAGATTACTTGAAGCATCACGAAAAGAATACTGGGATCCATCGGATGAAGTAATGGAAGCACTGGCACAGGAATACCAGGACTCTGTCGAAAGATACGGACCCTGCTGCTGTGTGGTCTGCTGTGGAAATCCGCTGTTAGATACATATACCAAAGGTATACTCAAACCAGGTGAAAAACAGGAAGATAGTAGCAGTAGTCACAACAAAAGGAAGTATCTGCAACAGAATAAGGGAGAGGAAGATGCCTCAAATCAGTCTACCTCAAATCCGGGCGGAGTCGGAATGACCGGGAATGAAGCAAACCCACAATCAAAATCCGGTGAAACCAGTGAGTCAAATGATGATGTCAAAGGAAAGGTGATGACTAAGATGGAGACAACATCCCAAATGCCGGTATCCGGTGCGCCGCTTATGGCAATTGTTATATTGATCGTGGTCCTCGGACTGGTCGGTGCAGGGCTGTGGTATAAACGCCATTAGCCGTTTTTTCGGTGGAAATATGACAGATACAACAGATCTGGTCACATTCGGAGTATTGATCGGCATTTGTGTCCTTGCATTAAAGACAGGACTGGGGTGCGGTTTTGCTAACCTGAAGCGAAGGGAGATCCTTTTTATTGCATCTATTTATTTTGTGGTATCGATCATTATGGGATATCTCATTGGGATCATCCCGGTTGATCTGACACAGAACATTCTTGCGGCTGGTGTTACGATGCACCTGATAATAGCTGTCGGACTGATATATTTCGGGGTGCGTACAAAGAAGGAATGGCTATCTGACAGATGCGATCTTTCAAGAAAATCGTTTCTCTGGCTCTCACTTCCATGCCCGGTATGCCTGACATCCCTCTTTTTGGCATGTACAGTACTGGCAGATGCAATTGATCGGAGTAATATCATCATCGGAGCTATGATTGGTATGATCTTTTTTACAGGTGTCTGTTTGTCGTCATTCTCGATCGCCTTCACTGCAAAAAGATTCAATTATAGGACCCCATCCGCACTTGGAACAGTAATGATACTCTTTGGATTATTCTACCTGCTCTCTCCATTGATCATTCCTGCATATATGCAGGCCCAGACTGTACAAACTCCATGCATTCGGGTGGATTATAGCGAGATCGTTCTTTCCATATCTCTAATGGCTGTTCTTGCTATAATTGGATTTACCAAAGATAAGTATAGAAGATCAAAGGATCAAAGGGGATAAAAATGGATATATCATCAGGAATAACATCAACAATGTTCATGATCTCAAATTCACTGCTCTATCCAGTGATTATTGCACTGCTTGGATTGATTGCATGGTCACTTATATCGATCGGGCAGTTCGTGTCAGAATATTCATCAAGAAACAGGGATGTGCCCCGGCTTAAAAATGGGTGTATGAATGCAGGTATAAAGATCAGGACAGGGGATTATAAGGAAGCATCTATTATACTGGTCAGTAGCGGATCAAATGATTTTCTTAAAGGCTTTATAAAAGACCTGTCAACTTCCATTGGCGTTGAACGGTTCTCAATTGATGCAGAGAAACTGCTTCAGGATTATGAGATCAAGATCGCCGATGCATTGATGCAGGCGAGGTTAGTGGCAAGAGTCGGGCCTATGCTCGGGCTTATGGGAACATTGATACCAATGGGTCCGGCACTTATGGGTTTATCTACCGGGAATATCCAGCAGCTTGCAGCCAATCTGGTGATCGCATTCAGTACTACTGTTCTCGGGCTTTTAGCCGGAGGGGTTGCTTACTGTATACTGCTGATCAAGAAGAAGTGGTACATTCAGGATTTGAGTGATATGGAGTATGTTGTGGAGGCGTTGAAGTGAGAATAGTCAGGAGGAGGATTATTCTTGATGATGAGGATGATCCGCTCGGCGGCGTTGCAAACCTTTTTGATGCTGCAATGGTCTTTGCAGTTGCACTACTCGTTGCACTCGTAGTTTCATATAATGTGCCTGAGCTTCTGGATGCAGATGCGAGCGTAACTATTGTTAAGAACCCGGGAGATCCTAATATGCAGGTGATCATCAAGGATAAGGAGACTATAAAGGTTATGAACATGACAGAGCAGCTTGCAGGGGGACAGGGATCTAAGATAGGGACTGCATATCGACTGGAGACTGGAGAGGTTATATACATGCCTGAAAATGAGACAAATCATCGCTAACGCTCGGATTTTATTAACCGATATTCCAGAGGAATGGAGGATTAGAAGATTCGTAGAATCTTCGCCTGAGGTTCTTAAAAGAGCTGATGATTAAAAAATGTGAACAAAGTGAACATTTTCGATATATCAAGTTAAACTTGATATACTATAAAAGTAACCTAAATTATATTGTGGAAATTCCTGAATAAGAAAAATAAAATAAAAAGAAATTCCAAGAAGATCATTAAGAGGATTAAAGTATATTGCACAAACTTTTGCTTAGTAGTGACAAACCAACTTAACAACAGAAGGTTGAAAGAAGCAATTATAAAACATACTGGACCATAAAAACACTCGACATCAAGGTCTTCTCCATATGGAATCCAACCAATATCACGCAATGAATAGATAATATCCTTAGGTGTCAGAATAAAAAGGAATATTAAGTTAAATAAAAAAATCATAATGGCTGATATGGATAGGAATTTTGGAAAAGATATTTTATTTTTTAGTGGTAGTTTGTTATATAAAACCATAATGACTCCTATAATTGCACAAAAATAACTGGTAGTCACGAAAAAACCATAAAGAGGACGGATGCCATTACTACCACTATAACCACCTTCGTGAAAATAAAATATACCCATTGGTACAAAGAGATATAATATTAATATAATCCCGGTAGAAATCCTTAGTAAATCTGAGATTGTTTGTTTCGTTTGCGAATTACTTATCATTGAATTCTGCCTTCTTTTTTCTATTATATTAATTGTTCATTTGTGGCACTGTACCTTTTTCCAGTTATTTTTCAGACACGGATTTAGACGGATTAACACCGATTTGATTTTGATCAAATACCTTCTATCACAAACTTAATGG
>JAIOQW010000030.1 GCA_021108405.1 Methanosarcinales archaeon | reverse complement strand
ATGCTTTCGAACTCTATAAAGAGGTGCTAATTACCCTTAGATTTGAAGTGGATACATCCCCACGAAAAAGGAGTTCAATTAAGCCCTTAAATCAAGATCTAAGACCAAAAATTTTTTATTTTTTAGACTTTTGGGACAGTATGTGGAGGGGATTTTGTTCTTCAGGCATTTTCGTATCTGTGTTTATCTGTGTTTATCTGTGTTTATCTGTGGCTATCATTTTTGCCCTCTGATTTGAAGTGGATACCTTTATCACTACAATTATATTACCGCAAAGAACACAAAGTGATTAAATAATAAAATCTGACTGGATGGAGGATTTTGTTCATTAAAAATTTGCCATGGGCACTGATCTTAGGGACTGTGAACAAAATCTACGTTAACGCTCGGATTTTCTTGACTGAAGCTTCGAAGAAGCTGAAGACTAAAAGATTCGTAGAATCTTTGCTTGAGGCTCTTAAAAGAGCCGAAGATTAGAAATTGTGCCATACAGGCTGTCTCAAAACCAAAATCCCCTCGAAAAAGGAGTTCAATTAAGCCCTTAAATCAAGATCTAAGGTCAAAAATTTTTATTTTTTGGACTTTTGGGACAGTCTGCATATGACCTATGCCCTTTATAATCTAACACTTTAAAGTTGACGTGACACTAGTAAATTGTCATGATCAATCACTAAACGATCACATATGAGAAGAGTACAAATATATACGAATAAAGAAATTGAGAAATAATATGATAGGAATTTCAAAACTTTACTGTGGAACTGTTGAGCCCTCGGATGCTCTGCGATACGGACGGGATTCCGCTACACTCCCTTCCCATTTGTTGCAGTTCTCAAAGGATAAAAAACCTGTAGTGGTCTGGAATATGGGCCGGCGATGTAACCTGCACTGTGTGCACTGTTATGCTCAATCCAGGGACATCGAATATGCAGACGAACTCACTACACAGCAGGGCAAAGAACTAATAGATGATCTGGCTGAGTTTGGCTCTCCTGTGATCTTGTTCTCGGGTGGTGAGCCTATTATGCGCAAAGACCTTCCCGAACTTGCATTGTATGCAAAGTCAAAGGGAATGCGGGCTGTTATTTCTACAAATGGCACATTGATCGATGAAAAGATGGCAAGAGTACTAAAGGAGATCGGACTTTCGTATGTTGGTATATCACTGGATGGTGTAAGAGAGACAAATGATACTTTCAGGGGTATGCCGGGTGCATATGATGCAGCTTTGAACGGATTGCGGAACTGCCGGAATGAGGGTATCAAGGTAGGTCTGAGGTTTACTATAAATAAGCGAAACGTAAAGGATATCCCTGCTATCTTTGATCTTATCGAAACAGAGAATATTCCACGGATATGCTTTTATCATTTAGTCTATGCAGGACGTGGCTCGAAACTAATAGAAGAAGACCTGACTCATGAAGAAAGCCGCAGAACACTTGATCTGATCATGGATCGCACGAATGCCCTGCATGAGAAAAAAATGATGGTTGAAGTATTGACGGTTGATAACCACTGCGACGGACCTTATATTTATTTGCGGTTGCTAAAAGAAGATCCGAAACGTGCTGCTGAGGTATATGAACTACTTAAAATGAACGAAGGTAACTCTTCCGGAATAGGTATCGGATGTGTATCATGGGACGGGGCAGTATATGCTGATCAGTTCTGGAGGCATTATTCGTTCGGAAATGTGAAGCAGAAAAAGTTCAGCGAGATATGGACTGATCTAAGTGATGAACTTATGGCAGGACTTAAAGATCGAAAACCTGCAATAAAGGCCAATGCAGATAGATGTGCAAAATGTAAATGGTTAGATGTCTGTAATGGTAATTTCAGAGTCAGAGCAGAAGCCGTATATGATAATGTGTGGGCTGATGACCCTGCGTGTTATCTCACTAAAGAAGAGATCGGGTATGGTGAAGTTCGCTCCGGATAGAGTGAATTTTTTTTTAAACCCATTTTTTAGCATCTATTATATAAATAGCTCCAGTGCGTTCGATCCTGGGAAAATCCATGATCTCTTTCACTTTAAAACCACTCTCTCCAGCTTCGAACTTTTCAGTCACATACTTCATAGGAATTGCATAAGCAGTTCTTTCTTTCCCTGTTCCTGATCGTAATTCAACAGCTAAAAAACCTTTCCTGCCTGAGAGCCTGAGATACTCTGACATCCTTTCTACTTGATGTGATCCGTGTTTATCAACAGTAAAATGCTGTTTGAAATATAATGATCTGGCACCTTTATGTGTTGATATGCTCTTACATTCGATCCCAAGATAATAATCAGGGTGCAGCGAATCTACGATCACATCCAGGTACTGGTGTGTGAACCTGTGTTGCTTGAGTCGAAAAGCAATTCCTTTAGTCCCATTTTCTTTGAAAAAAACATTGAATGAATGTACAAGCTGACGTTCGAACTCTGTCATATAAACAATACCAACTCTTCAATCTTTTGGAAATGCTTTGTATTAAACGTGAATAATTCTAAACCACGATTAATAGCAACAGCAGTATCAACAAGAATCATATCTAATCTCCTTTCGTTTATTAGATAATTCTTTCAGGAGAATTTCTTTATTCTTAATATCAATTGAACCCCTTAATTCCTTAAGTTTATCAATATTACTTCTGTGTTTTACCAGTCGCTCAAAAAAAGTACTAAAACTCTCGTTTGATCCTTTAATTGAAAGAAGCATATGGTAATCATCTTCTCGTATTGTTATTGTTTTAGAAGTCATAAAGTAATATATGTTTGAATATATATTTATCTTTTAGCCATCATATTAGCAATCCTTGCCGCATATGCTCCTGCGGTAAATCCTGCATCGATATTGACCACAGTCAGTACAGAACATGACTGAAGCATTGTATAAAGGGCTGCAACTCCATTCCCGCCAGCTCCGTATCCTGAGGAAACAGGAACTCCTATTACCGGAACATCTACTATCCCTGATACTATTGTTGGTAGTGTGCCTTCCCTGCCTGCAGCTACCACAACACAATCAACACCTGGTTGTATTATTTCCTTGATGCGCCCGAACAACCTGTGAATACCTGCCGCTCCCACATCATAGATTGTATACACTTCAACTCCCATCTCAACTGCTATGACCTTTGCTTCCTCTGCTACTGGTATATCTACTGTTCCCGCAGTTATAATACCGATTGCACCACCTGTTTTTTTTACTGTAGATCCATCCTGCCTGATGACAACTGTTTTTGCATATTTATTCCAGTCAATATCAAATTCCCTGTCAAGAGTTTCACGCTGTTCATTTGAAACCCTGGTGATAATGGCCCGGTTTTCATGTGTAAGATGGTCTTTTACAATATCCAATAAGTCGAAAGGGTCTTTTCCTTCGGCATATATAGCTTCAGGTATACCGGTCCTCTTCATTCTATGCGGGTCAATATTGGATATTGTGTGTAATGTATCGATGTTATTAAGTTTGATCTGTTTGCAGGTTTCATCGAGTGTTATATTGCCATTTTTATATTGTTCAAGAAGGTCGATCAGGTTCATAATTAACGATATATTGGTTTGTTCTAGTATATTATTACCTGCTAATTTTTAACGCAAGGCTTTCTTTATCATACTGACATATACGGCTTTATCAATTGCCTTGCCTGCCCACACCCGTATTATATTACCATTATATATAACGGCTGTCAGTGGCAGTTTCTTATCTTCCTCAGGGGCACCCTGGAACAATACATGGTATAGAGATCCTGAAGGATTATCTTCGCTTATCTCAAATATCTGTATACTGTCACCGTATATCTCACTCAATGCCCGGATGTTGGATTCATTGGCCTGGCAGATACTGCATGTATCCTCTCTTTGTCTATCTTGCATGATGTTTAAGATAACCGGCTTATTGATCGCACAGATAGTATCCACAGCCAGTGTAAGGGATGAATACTTTGTATTGACCAGTTCGTCTATACTGTTTCCGAACTGCTTGATAACCTCATCAGGTGAGATATTGTGTTGGTTAGCCAGGGATTCTATTAATCCTGATCTGAAAGATTGTTTATGGGTTTTAAGAATTTCATGAAGGTTCAATGATACCACAATCCTTTAAGATGATTCTCCCTTCGGTCGAATCTTTACCGGGACTAGAGTTAACGCGAACGAAGTGAACTTTTACTCGATATACTGCGAGTGCATATCTAATAAAGATTTAGTATTTTATTCTATCACAGAGGAAAATGAAATCCTTAAACTTTTATACCTTTCTGTGGTTAATAAATTCGGAGCTAAATAACCGGAATTCATTGAACAGAGGAATTGTTATGAAAAAAATTATCGTAATCTTCGTAATTATATTGAGTGTCTTTAGTCTTTGTTGTACCTCACAGAATGATAGTGTTTCTGATCAAGACGATGAAAGTACAGTACCGGCAGATCAACAAGATATACAAGGCATATGGCAGGGAGTTCTGGAGGTTTCCGGCGCAAAACTTCGAATTGTGTTCAATATTTCCGCAGGGCAAAACAGTACATTAATCGCAACTATGGATAGCCCTGACCAGGGAGTCATCGGTATACCTGTAGACAAGGTTACTTTTCAAAATGATAATTTGGATCTTGAGGTACAATCCATCCCGGGCGTTTATAATGGCAGGTTCAGTGAGGATGATCAAATCATTAATGGACATTGGGAACAATCCGGACAATCATTTCCATTAATACTACAACGCATAGAAAAAGCACCTGTTCTCAATCGGCCGCAGGAACCGAAGAGACCGTATCCATACGAGGACGAAGAGGTCATTTATAAAAATAAGACTACGGGAATTGAACTAGCGGGGACATTGACTTTGCCAACATCAGAAGGAGTAAGCGATGATGAGATCGCCAGGGAACGTGAGATTCAATCACGCATATTTGATGTGGTAAAAAATGAGACAGACAATGCGGCTGCTGAAAAAAAGCTCAATGAGATCCTGGATGAAATTGAAATGCCCAAAGAAAATAGGCAGGCTGAAATAGAGAAAATCTTATCACCGTGGTTTAGATATTTTTTAACCTATGACCCCAAATCAACCTTGATAAATGTACAATGCCCGGTACTTGCAATCATCGGTGAAAAGGACTTGCAGGTTCCGTCCGAGAAAAACCTGCTAGCTATCGAAGAAGCCTTAGGGACCGGAGGCAATAAGAACTACACGGTTATGGAACTACCGGATCTGAACCACCTATTCCAGACTGCAATAACCGGATCCCCCTCTGAGTATGAACAAATCGAAGAAACCATATCACCGAGCGCATTAGAAGTGATTGGTGACTGGATATTGCAGTATACTGAGGACATTTAGATAAAATTCTCTGCAATCTATAATCTGTTATGTCAAAAAGAGTAAAAAAGGTTCAATATACACTCAATCCAAAGGGGATAAATACCCTTCCCATGGAGGAACTGACAACAATCCTACGAGGTGCTGATGATCTGATCATGAGTGGAGGCCGGAACCTGCTTGCAAAAATATTAAAAGGTTCAAGACAGAAGAAGCTGCTTGAGTTAAAGCTGGATCAAAGTCCGGTCTATGGATATTATCAGGATCTTTCACTAGAAGATGTTCTTGCACGGATCGATTGGGTTATAGTAAATGGGTACCTGGATATAAAATACGACTATCGTTTACCACTGCTGATATATACACCAGAGGGATTGGAAATTGAAAAAGATACGTATTCTACTGAGCTGCTTAGACGATTTGATGATGTGTTAACGGAGACTTATGCCAAAATCGATATGAACTTCCTGAAAGATATGAACAGGCAGATAGTCTTGTTGCTACTTGATAAGATCCAGGCTACAGAGGATGTGAAGTATATTCCACTTCTTAAGGCATGGCAGGAGATCGATTATAAAAAGGTTCGCAAAAGGATTGCTCAGGTAATATTTTCTATTGAGAAGAAGCACTATGGATAGATCAGCAATTCCCGTTTAGTCTCCCATCGAATCAAACTTATATCCGTAAAATAAAGTCCTCATTTGTTCCAGAACCTTCCTGCGCTGGAGCTTGCTGAAAATATTATTGAATGAAGGCTCTATATCAGCAGGGTCAACCTTGTCTAAGATTGTGCGCATCTGAGTGTCGCAAGGTACGTTATTTATCTCGTTTCTAGCTGAAGGTTCCTATCTTTGTGTCCAGATTCCTGAAACCATCGGGTGTGTCTGGAATTGAAGTTGGACTTCTGATAAATTTTGGAACTTCTGTGCAAGTAAAACGTCGCGTAATGGATAAACAAAATTGAAAAATTTAAATCAATACCAATTAACAATAAATCTGTGTAAATCTGTGTTACCTGCACGCCCTTTAGGCGTAGCAGGCACTCAACTCCGTAGGAGTTGGGTGTATCCGTGTCTGAAAAAATGCTTTCGAACGCTATAAAGAGGTGCTAATTACCCTTAGATTTGAAATGGATACTTATTTCCCGATATTTAATAGAATTAACCACAAATAAACACAGATACACACAAATATTTTAATTAGTGGTTTTAATATATATTATTTTACCATTATCTGTGTTTATTTGTGTTCATCTGCGGTTACTTCCCTCTAGACTGGTTCTTTATTACTCAATGGGTAATCCTTAGATGGAATCAACCAATACTATATTATTGCATTCTATGAGTTCATCGAAAAGCCTTTTATTTTTAAAACTAACTCAGGAATTGAAGGAAAATTAAAAAGTTTTTCAGATATACTGTTCCAGCGGTTATTTTTATATAATTGAAAGATTAACTATCTAATATGTCTGAGGCAATCAACTCAAAAGAAATTATATATGAATTAAAGGCAATCAAAGAAAACCTTGAATTTATTAAAACCCACATGGTTGATATAGACTCTATTCTAACAGAAGAGGATTATTTTTCTCTGCAAGAATACAGAAAAGAAAAAGACTCTGACAGACTTACTTCTCGTGAGGATCTTAAAAGAGAATTGGAAATGTAATGTTTGAAATAAAATATTCAAGGCAAGCTATCAAATTTATAAAATTCCTTGATAAAAAGCTTGCTTTAAGAATCCTCAGCAAGATTGGGAAAGAACAAAATCCTCCCTTCGGTCGGATTTTCTTGAGTATATTATCTTATAGATTATATACTATTAAAAAATGAACCAATACAACACGATTCTAAAAGAGTTGAAAGATATAGCGAGAAACTTTTTAGAGTTAGAGTTGGAAAATATAGAATATTATATGAAGTGGATTTTAAAGATAATTTGATAGGCATTGTGAAGATAGACAGAAGAGCAAGAGTTTACTGATTTACAGGATGTTGATGTTGTGGTGTATCCTGTCAATTCTGTTATTCCTGTTAAATATTTTTATATTTCCACCACAAAGAGCGCAAAGAGAAGTACGTTACAAGCAGGCGTGAGGCATATCATAATGTAAAGAAATATAACCTCTTATTAGTGTATAATTATTCAATCAAAACCCAGGCGCATTTACCATACTAAAAGGAGTAAGGGAATTCCCAATAAATAATTTACCCAAATGTGGGTTTTATGGTGACATCCC
>JAIOQW010000201.1 GCA_021108405.1 Methanosarcinales archaeon | reverse complement strand
CACAGATGAACACAGATTTTCAGGCAGCGTATCCGTGTTTATCTGTGTTCATCTGCGGTTATTTTAATAGTACCAACATGTAATGTAACGGTCTCATTTATCCCTATAGATTATATACTAGGACAAAATAAGCCGATTTTCAATCTTAGAAAATCCGACCGAAGGGAGGTTTTTATTCAAGCACCCATTCGTTTCATCATCTTCTGGATATTAAACTTTCCACCACGCAGTCCTTTGAATGCCTGCTGCATCATTCTATGTTGCTTAAGAAGCAATCGTACATCTTCCAGTGAATTACCTGAGCCTCTTGCAATTCTTTTTACCCTGCTACTGCCTATGACTTTAGGTTCCTCCAGTTCATACTCGGTCATACTATCCATAATAACCTTGAACTTACCCAGTGTACTTTCTGTCATTTTGAACTGCTCATCTGATAGATCTGCATTTTTAGGAAGTAAAGGCATAGAAGGAAGCATTTGCATGATCTGCTTTAGTGGTCCCATTTTATTCATGGCTTCCATCTGTTTATACATATCCTTTAGTGTGAACTTACCCCGCATCAGGCTATCCATATCGAAATCATCTTCGATCATTGCTTCCTGGGCCTTTTCGATCAATGTCTTAATATCTCCCATACCCAATAATCGAGAGATAAAGCGATCGGGCTCGAATTTTTCAAAATCATCCGGTTTCTCACCTATACCAATAAAAGCAATTGACGACTTTGTTTCCGTTACGGCAGAAAGTGCCCCGCCACCTTTAGCCGTTCCATCCAGTTTGGTAATTACCACTCCTGTTATTCCCACAGACTGGTTGAAAACTTTGGCTTGTTCACTGGCCTGCTGTCCAATAGCTGCATCGATCACCAACAGTCTATGATCAGGTTGGGCCACAGCATGGATATTCTCCATTTCACGGATCAAGTCATCTTCCAGGGCATGACGTCCTGCCGTATCAATAATAAGGATATCATATTTGCCTATCTCTTTCATGCCTTTTTTTACAATGTCTACTGCATCCTGATTATTCTTATCGCCATAGAATGACACATTCAAACGGCTGCATAGAGTGCTCAATTGCTCAAACGCCCCGGGCCTGTAAGTGTCAGCACATATGACTGCTGGTCTTAATCCCTTTCGCTGGAAGAACCTACCAAGTTTGGCTGTAGTTGTGGTTTTACCGCTACCCTGGAGACCCACCATCATAATCTTCTGTGCACCTAGTTTTATGTCAGTTCCCTGACCCATGATGTTGAGAAGTTCCTGATATACAATATTAATAACATGCTCTCTCGGGCTCATCCCCGACGGAACATCCTCTTTTAATGAGCGTTCTTTGATCTTATTAGACAGCTCCATTACCAGTTTTACATTAACATCTGCCTGAAGCAGAGCACGCTGGATATCTTTTACTGCATCACTTACAACCTTCTCATCGATCCGGCCAGCTCCGGCGATTTTTTTTAAAGCATCCTGTAAAGAGTTACCTAGTTTATCAAGTACCATTCTTTTTTTTCACCTCTGCATCCTTGGCAGTAATGTAGCGCTTAACAATTACATAATCCTTATGGTTAGGGTTTTTTTAAATTATTAATACAAAAGTCACCCAGGCTATTAAAGCCATAATCACTGAATGTTTCAGACCTCCGACCCATTCTCCTTCACCCAACTGGCCTGCGACCAGGCCAGAAGCAATACCCTGGATTAAAGCCGCATGGAAATACAACCGGTAAAAGACTTCAGGATCAAACTTACCCATGAAGGATTCAGCACCACCACCAGCATCGGACGCACTAGTACCGGCTTCAGCCATTACAGGAATTAAAGAATATGATAAAATACCTATCACGAATAAAAACACAAAGAATGCCATATAGCATATTACTACATAGATGAGCATAGTACCCAGGCGTTCCCGCTCCAGAAGTTTGATGGAATAGGCATCTTCAGCTGCCACCTCCAGTACATCCGCAACATTTCCTCCTGCCCGGCTGGCCTGGTTGATCAGGGACACTGAACGAAAGATAAGAGATGTGGCAGTTCTATCTGCAAATTTCTCAAGAGCTTCTTCAAAGGATATACCCCACGAGAGCATAGCATCGATGTGTTTGATCTCTTTGGTCAATGCGCCATATTCGCCTCTGGCAACAGTATTTACTGATTTTGTCAGTGTCATTCCGGAGCGGTTCATCTCAGCAACATCTCTAAGAAAATTAGGTAAATACACTTCTATCTTTTTAATTGTCTGTCTTTGAGAGTAATGGAGATATCCGGATGGAGATATTGCTATTAAAAAAGTGAATAGCACTACACTGTCCAAACCAGGAGTAAATCCGATAAAATAATATCCTACTGTAAAGAACACAAGTGCAATAGGAATGCTGAAAACCAATGCGTAGATCGGGTTTTTCCTTAGTTCCTCCCTGGGTGATTTTATGAAATGCCGGATTTGTATCCACTTTTTAGCTTTTGCGATCTGCATGAGCATGTTTTCATACTCCAGCGCCTCTAAAGTGTTTTTATCCATTTGATTCGATTGTTCCGGATTACTATATGTCAATTTATTACACCTCCGGGGTCAGGCTACCAACAAGTATAACGAACATGATACTTGCTACAGGGATCACCATATAGATCAGTAGATATAAAGTCATCATTTCCGCACCTCCCATGATCGACATCACAGATACCATTACAATCAGGAACAATGGGCCAGCTATAAAGGCCGTAACATAGGTTTCTGCAATCAACCCAAGTGTTTCAAGGAACTCCCTCTGTTCACGCAGGTTCTCTACTACAAACTGATCAGCCTTGAGTTTTAGATATGATTCCAGATCACCACCGGATGATACGATAGTTATTGCCCCTTGCAGGAATTCCTGAAGTCTATAGGATGGAGTGGTGGCTGCTACAGTCTTCAATCCATGAACCAGATCATAACCCATTAGCTTAATATCCCTTACAATATATGAAGCTTCAACAGCTGTTTCCCTGTATATCGGGTTTTTTGCAAGGCTTAAGAAAACATCAACCGGAATAACTCCTGCTCCTGACATAGCTGACATATAATGTACGGCATAAGGGAGCATTTGATCTATATTGCGCTTTCTGGTACTGTTAAATAATTTCGGATAAAATTTAATTGCAAAAAAGGTACCTCCACCAAAAATAACTACTGAAGCTATGACCACTATGATCTTTACGGCTATATTCTTATATTGATGGAATCCCGCAACGACATCTGTCATTATTGATTGTTCCATCATTATTTCAGGAGTACCCATCAACAGGATGATAATAATAGCAACTATCAGCCCGATTATACTCATTACTATGGAACAAAAAAGTGCGGTCGAGAGATACATATCATAACTTATGTTCCATCTGGTTTTCAATAGATCCTGCCGTAGATCAAAATATTTTTCGCGTTTTGCCTTAAAAAGACTTCCGAACAGCCGGAATGCAAATATATAAATAAAGCTAACTGTCATACAGCTCCTTCCTTACAATCTCCATCAATGTGTCTGGTTCGCGATAGTATGTAGTAACTATCTTGGCTACATCTTCAAAATGTTTAACATTCTTCATACGTGCCCATTCCAGGATCTCTTGCCGCCGCTTCATTTCATCTTGTAGATGTTCATGATCCCATCCCCTATTCTCCATAACGGACTCTAATGTATATGACCTGCCCGAATATTCAAATTCATCCTTGGATGCCTGCCAGGTGAATACCTCATTTGTCAGCAGTTCTCCGGTCCTGGGGTCTACTCCAACGATCTCAGTTATATTCTTCCCGCGTCTGACCCGGTCTTCACCCAGGCGTACCTGCACCTGTATGATCACGATATCAAGAGATTGAAGCATGATCCTGGGTATATTGATAGGAGGATTCTCAAGACGGTGGACTACTGATTGCACTGAATCCGCATGTAAGGTTGAGAAAGTGGTATGTCCTGTACTCATAGCCTGGAATAGAACATATGTTTCCTCACCTCTTACTTCGCCTACCAACATGTATTCAGGACGCTGACGCAGAGCCGCCCGCAATAGATCATATAGGTTGATAGTACCTGCTGTTTTTCCGATAAAGGTCTCACGGGTCACTCCTGCTATCCAGTTGGAATGTGGAAGGTTCAGTTCTCTGGTATCTTCCATGGAAACTATCTTTGATTCAGGTGGGATAAACAACGACAATGCATTCATACTACTGGTCTTTCCGGAAGCCGTACCGCCTGCAAAGATGATATTCTTGCTATTCTCAACAGCTAGCCAGAGATATGCCATCATCGAAGTCGAATAGGTATTAAAATCAATAAGGTCAGGTGGAGTCAGCGGACTTTCCTTAAACTTCCTGGTGGTAAAGGAACTACCACGGGTTGTTACTTCCCTTCCAAGCGTCAGTTGTATCCTTGAACCATCTGGCATGGTTGCATCCAGTAACGGATCTGCGATAGAGATATGTCTTCCGCATATCTGTGCGATCCTTACTACAAAAGCATCCAGTTCATCCTCATTCTCGAAAGTAATATCTGTTTCTATGGATTCGTGTTTTCTATGATATATGTATATAGGCGTATGCGGCCCATCGCATGAAATATCTTCCAGATACGGATCATGCATCAACGGATCGATCTTTCCATAGCCCATAAATTCGACATATATGTAATACATGATCTTGGTAAATGATAATGTATCTAATTGTATCTGGTAATCCCAGAGAATATCAAATATAATATTTCGCAAATATTCCTCAGCACCACTTTTTTCAAGCTTGTTAAGGTTAATATCCAGGGTTTCTGTGAGCCTTATCTTGATCTCATTTAACAGTTCTTTTTCTGCGGCACTTAGTTCCGGTTCCAGAGTATGGTATGTAAAAGTATGTGTATCGGGATTATATGTGACCCGTATATATGCATAAGGTTCATTTACGGGATAAAGTTCAATTTCTTCATAAGGGTAATCATCACTTAATGAAGTATCTACTAATGGGCCGTGTTTTTCTATATTATATTCCTCGATCTCGATTTTTTTATTCCCGATCCGGTTAATAATGCGCTGGAAAAATGAGGGTTTTGGTTCGATAACTTCTTCGACCTCAGGTACGATCATCTCTTCTCGTTCCATTTCTGTGATCTCTTCAAGGGTCTTCTCCCAGACAGATTCCACAGTCTCAGGAAGCATTACTCTTCTATGTTCTATTATATCCCCGTCTTCGATACGGGTTTTAAACTTATCAATATCCAGTTTTGCTCCGTCAGGCACAATGAGTTCAGATAAGAGGTTATCCTCTTTTACGCTCATTTCACTGGAAGACTCATCAAGTAGCTCAGATTCTGTTATACTATCATTCACTAGCACATCACTCCCCTTCTAATCAACACTCATAATTATAATCACCAGATAAGTACTTATAAGTAACGATAATGATACAATACTACGTTTATGTCCGATAATCTTCATTCCACTTGCAGGGAACTCATCCATTTAATACTGCAGGGTGATATCCAAACTGAACTGGAACTTAATAAGAAAAAAAAAGTATTAAGTGCTAAATATCATTTGAATGGTCTGCCCGGCAATGCTGAAATCTTATCTAAAGCGCAGCCTGACGAATATGACAGGGTTGTTGAAATACTCAGGATAAAACCAGTACGAACCATTTCAGGTGTGGCAGTGATAGCTGTTATGACATCTCCTGCTCCGTGCCCTCATGGTGTTTGTCTACCATGTCCGGGTGGACCTGATTCAATTTATCAATCCCCTCAAAGCTATATGGGCCGCGAGCCTGCAACAATGCGAGCTATCGGGCATAATTTTGATCCGTATCTACAGGTTACTGGCAGGCTGACCCAGTTAAATGAAATAGGGCATTGTGTGGATAAGACAGAACTGATCATAATGGGCGGGAGTTTCACATCCAGGGACCTCTGCTATCAGGAATGGTTCGTAAGGCGATGTATTGAAGCTATGAATGACTTTCAAACGCGTCAGGATACGGGTGTGTTCAGGTATCTTGAAAATGTCCTCAATGAGAATGAAACAGCTTCTGTTCGTAATATAGGGATCACATTTGAGACTAGACCGGACTGGGCCGGCCCTGAAGAAGTGGACAGGATGCTAATGCTCGGTGGTACTAAAGTTGAGATCGGTGTGCAGAGTACTTATGATTTTGTACTGAAAAAGATCAATAGGGGACATACTGTCCACCATACCTGTGTTGCTAACAGGGTTCTGCGGGATTCCGGATTTAAAGTAGGGTTTCATATGATGCCGGGCCTACCCGGATCATCTAAAGAAATGGATATGCGGACGTTTTTGCGGTTGTTCAATGATGAAAAATTCATGCCTGATTACCTTAAGATATATCCTGCACTGGTCACTGAAGGAACTGGTCTGTATAAACAATGGAGATCCAAAGAATATCATGCTTTTGAACTGGATGAAGCTGTGGAATTAATTGCAGATATCAAGTCTATACTACCGCCCTGGGTCAGGCTGCAACGAGTTCAGCGGGATATCCCTGCATGGCAGATCATTGCAGGTGTTACTAAAAGCAATCTGCGACAACTGGCTGGAAACAGACTGACGCAATCCGGTGGGAAGTGCCGCTGTATACGATGCCGTGAAGCAGGGCATAAATCTCTTAAAGGTATTGAACCGGAGAATATACGGATGGTAACTACGTCCTACCGTGCTTGTGGTGGGCAGGAACATTTCATTTCTTTTGAGGATGTCGAACAGGATATTCTGATCGGTTTTCTACGATTGAGGTATCCGCATTCACCACACCGCTGTGAGCTTGAGAATACTGCCCTGGTCAGGGAATTGCATATTTACGGACCTATGGTAGGTGTGGGCGCAAAGCCGCTGAATAAGGAATGGCAGCACAGGGGATATGGTGAAGAATTGCTTAAAGAGGCAGAAGAAATGGCGAAACAAGCAGGTTTTGCTAAACTTGCGATCATTAGTGGGATAGGGGCGAGGCCTTATTATAGTCGGCTGGCTTTTATTCGGGAGGGGGTTTATATGGTGAAGAAATTGTAGTAAAAGAATATGAAGATTAGCACCTTAATTAAAGTATAGAAATTTAGAAAATCAATAGCATAGAACACCCGAGTATAAGTCTTGATACCTTGGATTTGAGCGAAGAGAAATCCGGAGTATGTGACTAATTAAGTAGACGATTGCTTCCATGGCGTGGGTTAATATTATCTGAATATCTACTTATATTAAGCGACGAGGAAAAGGCAGATTTAGATGAAGCTATGGAAGAATATGCCACAGGCAAAACAACATCTTTAGATGATGCTGAAAGGTATCTCGAGTTATGAAAATAGAATTTGGAACAAAAGCCCTGAAGTTTCTATCAAAATTAGACAGGGATGGCAAAGATTCTCCGAATTAATGTTGTGCCATATGTCTGTATTCATAAGCGCTCGTTCTATCTTCCCAAATGTTTCACACTTCTAACTTTGGCCTATTATAACGCCGGACCTGAACCTATTAGTATCCCTCCATCCGGGAGTTTGTATCTATGGCGTCATTCTAGCATCTGTATCAATAAAATTAGACAGCCACCTGCTAATA
>JAIOQW010000025.1 GCA_021108405.1 Methanosarcinales archaeon | reverse complement strand
TTGCTTTTGATTTTTTCTGCTTAGGAGGTTGAAGTTTTTTTCGTTCATCTTCTGATGAAATATCCTCTTTTTGTTTCTTCTTATTGGCCGGGATATTAGGCTTGCTTTGTTCTCCTTTTAATAAATTGTTTTCATCCCGCAACTTTTGGTTTTCTGTCTTCAATTTTTCGTTTTCTATGTGCATTTCTTCAATCAACTGAAGCATGAATTGAATAGCTCGAGATACTTGTACATCGGCAATTTCATCTGGGTTAATATTCAGCGATTCTAATTGTTGTGTAATTGTTTTTGGATTCATATAATATATCTACTTCAATTCTAATTTATTTTTTAGAAATACACAATAAATTTACTATCATATATTTTTTCCGATTTATGTCAAATTATTAATTATAAACATCTATTAATTACTAAGTGATCTTAAATAATGATGATATTAATAAGCATCACAATTAAAATTTTTTGGTTTCCCACTAGATTTGAAGTGGATACGTTGAACGTGCTCACAGGGCAGTGTTTAAAAAGAAGAATCGATGACATTGAGGTTGTCAGTAAAGAGGTACTGGCATGGCAAAAATACAGAAACAATAAAAATGCGAAAGTTAATTGGCAATTTACAACTGAGGATGCACGGATTAAATTATCTCGGCTTTATCCGACACTTGAGGATTGACTTGACAATAGTTCCTGATTTGTGTACACCTTTCTTTTATACGCTGGTGGATCTTCTGATCGTAGTGCCTTTTTCACAGTGTTTCTCGACAAACCGAGTTTCTTTGCAACCCAAATTTGACAGATTTTATTATTTTCATAAGAAAAGGTCCCCTTCTTTTATCTAAAATTTCCCGATTTTCATCAGGAAAAACCATTTGACAGTTTACAAAAATTTGGGACCAGTCACAATTTGGGGCACAAAAAATCGATCAAAAATATCCAGTAACACTGGTGAAGTGATCAGTACATCACAAAAACAGTCTATGAAATTATGTGCCAGATGGTATTCACCATAATATCCAGATTTGCATCAACCCAAGACTGACGATTCTTTTTAACTTTCTGCCCGACGATTCCCATCAAGTTTTCAACATGATTATTGTTATCTGGAATTTTTATTCCTTTTATTGCCAATCCTGCAAATAGCGTTACTTTGATCCTGGTTTTGAGAATGAATTTGCCAGCACTACTATCTTTGTTTTTTAATAGTAACTCATTGGCAATTACCAGCAACTCTTCTTGAGTTTTATCTATTCTCCATTTGAGTTTCATAAAATCAGAGTCTTTTCTGTGCTTTTTTACTGAATTTTTCAATGTCGAAATTATCCTACTGATATCCTTTTTTAGTCTCATTCGATCTTCTTTCGGATATTGCTCCTTCCACAAATAATACATCGAAGTTCTAATAAAATGATTTGTACATTGTTGAATTCTATACCCATCTACTTCCAGATTCAATTGTAATTTATCGTCCCCATCACATACTCCATACACTTCATCAGAAATTCGATAATTATCCCTGATGTGGGATAAGGTTTCTGACCAACTCTTAACCGCACCCAGGTATAGTAGATATTCTTCACCGGATTCCAAATTGAGCCCTAAAGCACCCTTGATGCTGGGACGACCGCCCGATCTTCTTTTTGATTTAGTATCATCTATGATTATGACATCAATCTTTTGGCCATTGTATTGTGAATAGATTGAATGTTTGACGGGCAGCGAGTCGTTTTCATAGAATATCTTCTTTAACTTGGAAGGACTCACTTTAATTCCCTGTAGAATATCAATTAGAAAAGATGCTTCTGAAAATGAGACGATTGTGTAGAGATATTTCCATGAAGGATAGTGTATTGAGTCAAGATGATTTTTAATTCGGTTATGCAGATAAGGCACTATGAACGTTTTTTTCCCATTTCATTTAGTGTTCTCTTTGCATGAAAGTCAAATTCAAAATGATGCGTTTTAATATGCACATTTTTGCTTCCCTTTCTTGCATTCATGTGTTGTGCCATATCATCCTGCAAACTATCGAGATACTTCTTAGCGATTTGTGCATAAATATCTTGAGCAAGGATCTCTTGCTCAAGATCTTCAATACTGTTTATTCTATCGTCGTTGATATCAACTTCAACAATCACTTTTCGTTTAGGCATATATACCTAAAGTAGTCATGTTATTGTTAAAAAATGTTACGAATCAGTTGTGAATGAATACTGTGCCCGAGTAAAAACTGGTCCCAAAAATTTTACTTGGAATCTATGAAATGCCCTGTATTTGCCTCAAAATCAACGAATTTATGGGGTCAAAATTCGCGTAAATCATATTTTTCACACAATTTTTCATATAATCCATCGTAACTGTCAAATTCATCAGACTTTTTTTGATGAATTTTGTTGACGTATGCTTGAGCTCCTTCATTTCATACCGCATCAGCGATATAAATAATTGAGCAATAAAACCAATGATCAATGCTCCATAAATGCTATGTTCCGACCACACACGTAACGGTTTAATCTCTATCTCGTTCTTCAACGAATGCATTATTTTCTCAATTGAATCCTTTTTTCTGTACGTTTGTAGTGCCTGTTCAAGTGTCAAATCCTCATTTGATTTAATACAGAAAAATCCTTCCCGTCCTGTAACAACTGCACTCTCAACAAGTTTCAATGCCTCTTCTTCACTAAGATCTTCCAATTTTGTTTGGTACGAATAAGTGACATCAATTAGGACATTATTAATGCGAAACTTCTTAGTGGTAAGGCTCATAACATCGTGTACACAAAAAGGCTCAACACATCGAGTACACCTCAAGTGCATATTAGGTCCATAACATCGTGTACACTTTTCTCGTTTAGAACTTCTCTTCGAATATTTTTGAATTTTCACCGATTTTATACCCAAAAATTTTAATAAGAACCGCCTCTTCTGCATTTCTCTCCTGATAATATACCCTTAATTGTTCCTGTTTTGTGTCGATAGTAGCCCAGACATATTCATAAGCCAACGATTCGACGACATCAAAGTCCTCATTGAGCACACTGATTGTTCCATCTCCCTTCACCTGTCGGATAAAGTGCACTTTTCCCTCTGTGATTGGCAGACTATTCGCATCGATTTTAAAATACTCTGGAAGTTTGCGATGTGGTATGGTCTCCAGATTGGTCTTCCTGTACTTCCAGTCCTGGCGATTGTTATGCCGCATCAGAAATATTTTCGCCTCGCTCCGAATGTGTTCCATATCTATCCATTGTTCTCGTTCCCACAACTTCTGCCCGAAATCCCCGTTGAAGTCTTCTATCGCACCGTTCATCCATGGCTTGCTCGGCGCAATAAACACGGGCTCGACACCGAAATGGAGACACAACCTGACGACACGGCTGAAGTGTCGTGAATGTATCAGGTCGCCGATGAAACAGGCTCCATTATCCATCTGAAGATAATTTGGAATCGCATTTTTAGTCCAGCAACCGAGCAGGAACCCGATTACGTTATCCATCGTTTGCCCCGCGTATTGCTGGATGTACGCCTTACTGCTAACGACATCAATCAAATTCAGGGACGAGATCGCCCCATAGCCTTTGATATGTCTCGGCCCCACAAAGTCTATCTGATGGACATCGTTAGCTTTAGTTGGATTCAACAGAGTGTACCGCTTCTTGGATTTGCATCTGATGTATCGCTTCCTCTTTTGGATTATCATGCCGTTCCTTTTGATGATGCGTTTGATTGTTGAGCGGCTTGGGGTCTCATCTTCTGAGTAACCAAGCTCATGCATCCGAAATTGTATTTCGACGGCTCCAATACACCGATACTTTGTGTCTTCTGTTTTCCCCTCCATCAACGACTTCCGCACATTTACCACAAGTTGTTCTATCTCCGAATCCGTTTTCCTGTGAACATTTTTCGGTGCCCTGGACTCTTCCTTGAACCACCCCTTATTACCGCTTTTATTGAGGCTCTTGTATCTCCCAACCCATTTTTGCAACCATGATCTTGACCTGCCAAGACTTTTACAGATTTTGGTGGGTTGTTCGCCCCTTTGATATCGATTGACCGCATCAATACGCCCCCGTTCCTCTTCGGTATAAGTTTCATTTGTTTTTACCATAACGCATCATCAGATGCGATATGTTTTTTTACGCTAAAATTTCACAACTGTACTCGATGTGTTGAGCCTAGTGAGCACTTGAAAAAGTGTACACGATGTGTTGAGCCTTTCCACTTAGGAAGCTGTTTATTCTTATCAATCGAATTCTGTATCTCTTTTGCTTCCTGTAATTTCCTTAATGCACTTCTTGCTCTGGATTCCAGCTGTTGTTTCTGAAGGGTTTCTGAAAAATAAAAATAGTCAATACTACTTGGTTTAACGAACTTTATACCATAGATACCTTTTTCTGCATCAATAAGTTCTGCTTTTGATTTGTCAAACTTTTCAATCCGTTTGTCATCACTCTTGTTCAGTTTTTTTGCAGTCAGACATTTCATCTTGTCTGCTAAGCTGAGTTTGATATTGTCTTTACTGTGAGCGCCTTTATCAAATGTGATACGTGAACCTTTTTCAAGCTTGCTTTTGATTTGAAAATATGTATCAGAAAAATGTGTCGTGTCGAGTACATTACCTTTTCTTACTGTAATTCCTACAGGAACATTGATAGGATTAGCGAGTTCACTGATTCCAACAGTTATTTGCTTCTTGTCAGGTCTATGATCACGGCTGTATCCGTATTTTCCAAGAATTGATTTATTTCCGTAGAGGATTAAGCTTATCCAATCAAGATTGATGTTAGTATGCTCGAAATCAAATTTCTGGAATAAACAGTCTTGAATGTCAGCAATAATCTCTTCCCTATTTTCCCCAATGGTTTCAAGAACACGGAAGAGAATTCTTTCTTGAAATTCATCAAGTTCAAATAATTCGAGAACTTCTTCTCGATTAATCCATTCACTTGCTTTGCTGATACTGAAATTGTCGGTAAGCTTGTAGCTTACAAGAGCTGTTATTAATGAGTTTAGGTCTCTACCTTTTTTCTTGTATTTGCTAAAGACATGTTGGAAACCAAGTTTTTCATGTTGTTTTTGTACAGTAAGGATTGTCCCAACAGGAAAGCATATATTGTTGTTTGGGGAAATATCATATGTTCTTAGTTTTGTTTGCATATTTTATCACAAAGACATAACTAAGAACACTCATATTAATTTTAACTGTCAAAGTTGGGTTGCAATTGCTTTTGTTCCCATATTGGGATTTCACTTCTTTAGGTTTCTTATTGTTATCCAATCTCCCATTGAGATCACCCCAAAACCTCCTGCAATAAAACAGGGGTCTTTTGGTAAATAGGGGGGTCAATTTTAAGTGGGAATTTTCATGAAACTCCCAAAGGAATAAAAAATATTGAAAGGACATCGTATATGGCAGAAGGAATTACGGAACATCCATGGACATGGAAAGAATTTTTAATGTTTAAGTGTGTAGGTCACGAAATGCAGGACACCACCAAAAATTTGGGACCAGTAATTTTAAATCAAAATTAATTTTAATTCCAATGAGAATGTCACCATTTTCTTTTTTTGTGATATACTTCCATAAGTATTTTCCCCATTTTAGGTTCATATTGCGCTGGATTTCCCAACTTAACATAATTTACAAAATCATCATATTCCATACTAATCTCTTTTAAAAAAAATTCTAGTTCTATAGGAGTGTTGGGATTATTAATTTTTTCATTTTCAATTTCCATTGCCTCATCTCTGGTAATCAATCCTTGTCTGATTAAGCCACTATTATACAATGTTTCAGTAGTAATTTTTGGTATTCTCAGGGTTTGGATATAGAATGGGATCCCATGTAGAGCACAATCTAAATGTTCAATAGTGTCACCTAATTTTCCCCATCCCATCTCTGTTTTTAATATCTCGATGATTTTAGGATATGGTTTATAAATATAATCATAAATACCAACATATTGAGGAATAAACCTCATTATTTTTGTGCGAGGAAAATTTATGATGTCACATAAGGCTCCAAACATTAAATGAGTTTCCAATGTTCTTATATCTGAAAACAATTGGCGAAAGTCTTTTTCAATAGGTTCACCTTTTATGACAGACTTAAAAAATGATGGAGAATTTGAGCCAGAAATTTCAGAAATTTGAGATACATATTGAACTCTTCTTCCTGAACCTTTAATGATTAAAGGAACATTAAACATCTTAACCGCTGTTTCTATGGAAAAATTAATGCTCCTCATACACGCATCACAAAATTTACCAGTCTTTATTAAAAATGATTTATAAAGTGCCAATGAGTTAGATTTATTAATGTGATAATAAGTGTGATCCACGTTAGTTTCTTTTAATGCATTTTCTATATTAATTTTTGCACGATCAGTTAGAAAGCCATTATCAAAAGTTACCGCCAGACATTTAAGTCCATAAACTTTACTACATAGGTACAGGGTATAAGTGCTATCTTTTCCACCACTTAAAGGAATAAGGCAATCGTATGTTCGGTTTAATCGCTTAGCTTGTGTTAGCAGTTTTTCGAATTCTTCTTTTTTTTGTTGTTTTATTGCATCCCAATTAGAAAAATCTTTTTCATATTTTCTACAATAATTACATACACCATTGTTATCGTATTTTATACCTGGTATGTTTTCCGGTAGTATACAACGACTACATCTCATATCCTTTATGAATTACCCCCCCTTCTGTTTTGACTTGTGAGAATTCTGCCTCAACTTAATCACCTTTTGCTCAAGATTGCTTAGAGATATCTGTAATACTTTGCATAATACCTTCGATTTGGTGTTATATTTGCATTACATATATATCCTTCCATTTTAGGAGACCGTTACATTACATGTTGGTACTATTAAAATAACCGCAGATGAACGCAGATGAACGTACTATTATACCTTTCGGTTTGTTCTGTATATTTCTAACACATACCATATTCTTGTATTAAGTGGTTTAAGGAGTATCTACAGTCTCAAATATCGGGGGCACATCCCCCGAACCCCCTCTGTCTAATGATAGCTATTATCATCCATCTTTTTCATCTTTAAGACTTTCACGCCATACATCCTTCATCTGTTCTGAATCGCGATATCTATAACTAGGTCTACCAAGATCATTTGAAGTACCACCCGTAAGTTTACACCGTTCACATTCAAATATTGCCTCAAATTTACCATTAATATAATAAATAAGTGGGCGTAAATTTCTTTTTCTACCAGATCCACAAATATGACATTCTGCTTTAATATCCTTAAATAAATGAGGAGACATTGTTAAATCAATTCTGTCTTCTAATGTGATATTTCTATTTTTCTTCATCTACTCACCATTTTGAAATTCAAAAAAATAGCTTAAGCTAACCGTTATTGTATTTGGTTTCTTCCCTTTTCTAATGTTTATGCTAATTTTGTTTGATATTCTTTATTGTTATTTAATACCCAGTAAGTAATTCTTAATAATTTAGCAGCTACAGCATTCAATGCTGTAAAAAAATGCTTCCCTTCATTTCTTTTCTTTTCATAATATTTTCGTAGATTTACATCATTCTGCCTTGCCACATTTGCTGCCATGAACAAAGCCCACCGAAGATCTGGTGATCCTCTCTTTGAA
>JAIOQW010000243.1 GCA_021108405.1 Methanosarcinales archaeon | reverse complement strand
TATTTTAGTATATCAAGTATAACCCTGTATATTAAATAAAATCCGGGTGAAAAGACTGTTTTGTTCTTAATCTCAATGATTAATAATTATTTATTTCATATACTACCTTAAAAATAATTAGTTATATTCAGAACAAAATCCTCCTGCCGGTCGGATTTTCTTGAGTACATCAAGTTATACTTGATCTACTATGAAAATCGACATACGTAGGTATATTTTAATAGTTATCAAATATATCTTGATGTACTCAAGAAAATGCGAATGTCAGCAAGGATTTTGTTCTTTATGGGAATAATGCATATTAAAATAAAAAACACATATCCTTTTCGTTTATACAGACAAAATATTTTAATTATATTGATTTATCATGATATTGGAATCAAACCAAAAAGATTATCGTAAAATAAAATTAGATAAGAATGCCAATTCATAATAATTTGGCAGGATGATATTATTTCAGAGAAAACCTATTCAGAACAAACATGTGGATATTGTAGCGGTACTGGAAAAGTAGATGATAATGAATGCGTTGGATGCAATGGAAAAGGAACAGTAATGGTAACTGATCCTGCTGCACCGTGCACTTTCTGCACAGGTAGGGGTTATGCAATGCCAGGAATCCCATGCAGAAGATGCAAAGCAACCGGTTGGCTTGGAGTTAAAAAAGAATAATTCAGTTTATATATAGTATTCATTTGTTCTTTTACCTTTTTTTCCGTATAAGAAAGTATATACTTTTTTTATGGGTTTTAAAAACGCGAAAGACATGAATATTATCTTTTTATGAATACATTCAATTATATAGGAAAAGAATGTATCAATTTTTTTTTAATATATCAAAATTTTTTTTCAGACACTGATTAAAATTCCTTAACCGATCACAAAGGAATAGCCATTAGATTTGAAGTGGATACGTTTATTGCCATTATAACGGAAATTATTTATTATAAAATGTCATTATAACATAAATATGATCAAAGATACACTACTTAAATCTAATCCATGGTGGTCAACAAGTAAAATACCTGATTATATTCCAAAGCTCAGACGCGATGTATTTTACCTTTTAAATCAAGAGATACCAAAGGACAGAATCAGTGCTTTAGTCGGTCCACGCAGGGTTGGTAAAACAACTATTATGTATCAGATCATTTCCGAACTTCTACAAAATAGGTATAATCCAAAAAATATTCTTTATGTTTCCTTTGATTATTCCCGGGGCAGTATTGAAGAGGTCATTGAGAGTTATCAAGAACTTATGAACCCATCAGGAAAGATATATTGTTTTTTTGATGAGATCCATTATGTATCTGATTGGTCGTTAACACTTAAAAACTATTATGATTTCAATAATCAGTTCAAATTATTTATATCAGGATCATCTAGTACACTTTTATATAGTACTACCGAATCACTTGTCGGCAGAATCTTTTTTATTCCTGTGCTTCCAATGACATTTAACGAATTTGTAAGAATAAAAAGTCAGGAAAAGACAATTAGTAAGGAGTTAGAGTTGATCAGGAGTATATCTATTGATAAAATTGAAGATATATTCAACATCGAGTTTACTGTATTACAACTAAGGAATTTTTTAAAGCATATGCTGTTTGAATATATTCTCTGGGGAGGTTTTCCTGAATATCTTAAGAATGAATATACGATCGAAGAATGGCAAAATTACTTGAGACAGAATTTTATCATTTTAACTATCTTCAAGGATATATTAAGTGTATATTCAGTCAGAGAACCCAAAGCACTTGAGAATCTAATACTTTTGATTGCTGATAAACAATGTTTACCTCTGAACTATTACAGTATTTCGAAGATTATTGGGATTAATAAAGAAACAGTTAGTAATTATTTCCGGTACCTGGAAAGTGCACATTTAATCATCGAAGCTTCTTATTATGCCAGAAATACCACTAAGAAAATCACAAAAGAAAAAAAATATTACATCGCAGATACTGGCCTTCGGAATGCATTAATGGGAGAATCCATATTAAAAGATGATATTCTCTCTACTGATATAGAAGGTGCAGTTGCACAACATCTGATAAACCTTCAAGCAAGAATGGACGCAAGATTGTTCTACTGGAAAGACAAATATGAAGTCGATTTTATTTATAATGGAATACCAATTGAGGTAAAATTCAAGGACAGTATTAAATTAAGTGAACTAAAAGGTCTTAGGAAATTCTTAGAACAGTCAGAATCAAAATATGGGATTGTTGTAACAAAGGATTTATTTAAAGTACGGGCAAATATATATTTTTTACCTGCCTGGTTATTTTTATTTATAGTATATCCATAAGTTTAACCATAAAATATTCCTTTCTTGAATTATTATTCCAATCTACAAACTTTGATTTTTTTATTAGTTCATTCAGTACACTGATATCTGTTTTTTTTTAATCTTGTTTTTCCAAGTCGTCACCTTCCTATTATAGAAGTAAATCTAAAAAATACGGAATTATAGCGTATTATCTAATTAAAGAGATGGATATGGATTTAAATGAATTGGAGTAAACTGAATTCCATTATTCTATTTTCTTCCTTTACTTGGTGATGTGTATGCTGATACTGAACTACCTGGGACAATAATTCTCAATTATCTCATTCCCAGGTCAATGATTCTCTATTAATCCTCTATAGTCACAAAATACTGACTGACAGTCACATGATCTGCATATCTTGAATAAGTAGTATTACTACTACCAATAGTCCCGACAAAACCCTGATCTTCCAGGTACCGTCCCTGAACATCAGTATAATCTCCATCCAGAACGATCGTAAGATTCTGTCCTGCAGCCGGATAAAATGTATCAACCTGTGTGGAATTATAATTGATAGATAATCCTACATAACCCATACCGCCCATGGAGATATTGCCTATTAGGTGGTATAATGAGATATAGGTCATATTTTGCTGCACATATATACGTGGTGCTGATATAATCTTAGCAGATTCTGATGGATACCTGTGATATACTCCACCGTTAATATAAGCAATACGAGAGTCTTTATATGTATATTCAATATAATCACTGCATGAGAAATTCGTATTGTTTACCTGTACTGTGATATTGTTAATATTGCTGTTTGTTCCAAGGGAAAAGGAGCCCCCACCAAGTTTCAGGCCACTGTTCTGGAATGGTGCCTGATTATATGCGACCCTGGTGATGTCACTCTGCATAACAACAAAGGTACTTGTGATATAGTCAAGTTTGGCAGAATCTTCGGCACTGTTGACTATCGGTCCTCCTACAACAAAGACCAGTCCTATGGATGTTATGACTATGCTGAATATTAGCAGGTTCCCTACTACTTCCGAGACTGCCGAATCTGATCTTAACAATGAGTGTCTCATGATAGTTTTCTCTCCTTTAATTTGTGATACTGATCTGGTTGGACCGCGTCTGGTACTGTGGAGGATTGATCAAGGATGAATTTCTTAGAGAACCATTTACTGTTACAGTAAATAAAGCTTCATTATTCGATACGTTAGTAGAGACTTTCCAGTATGTAGTATTACTACTGCCTGCCGGGATATCTACAATGTAGGGGACTGATGGGGTCATATTCCATATGTGATTACTGAAACAGTCTAACCTGACATTAACTTGAATAAAATCCTGATCCCCTGTATTATTTATTGTAACATTGATATGGGTAAAATTATTTATTGTCGGTGAAGGTGTTGTGATCACGGCTGATAAGGAATTCACAGGAGGATTAACAGGAAGTACTTTTTCTGAAGATATTTTTATACTGGTACCATATATCCTGGGCTTGGTGTTTATAGTGGCTGTTACATTATCAGAAGTAGTAGATATATTAGTAAATCCCTGTTCTTTCAGATAATGAGCCCAGCCGCTAGCATATTGACTGTTGATAGTGATTTTTACATTTTGTGAATTATTATATACAAGAGACTCAGTGAAGTTCTTTTGCTGGGTGATACGTACAATACCCTCACCCCCTATTGAAAAAGCGGGACCATCTAATTGAACTACGTTTATAACCGTTGTATTCTCATATGTATAGATAAACGGCTCACTGATCACTATTGATCCGGTCCCATAGCTTGACAGCAGTGCACCATTCTCCAGACATACTTTGCGGTCTTTGATATCATATTCAATACTGCCTGCAAAGTATACAATGGGAGGTCCACCTATAGATATCGATATCATTGTACTATCAGGATCAAAGTTCATATGCGCATTAGCAATATTCAGATCTCTTGTCTTAATGGTAGACCTACCAGAGGTAATATCACTTGTATCACTATGCAGCAAGGTAAATGACTGCTCCATATTTGAGAAATATATATCATCTTTTGATTTATCCAGTATGGGATGAGCATATAATGTTATCATTGCAAGTGATGCGATCATGATTGACATGATCAACATGAAACCCACGATATCCGAGACCGCATTATCATCATCAATTAAAGCTTTAATAATCATACCACCGTTAAGTTGTTACAAGCTAAACGTATCTCGTGTTCTGTAGTGCCGCTGTAGATCTCTCCGGTAACAGTATCCATGCTGTGTCCTATTCCATTGATCGAGATGGCCACATTATTTGAAGAGTCCAGTGATGAAACGATGATCTCCTGGTCTTTGCTGCTTCCTATTTCGATCTTATATCTTTCATTGGCGATATTGATTGGAATATCAAATTTCGTATCAATACTTCCGTTCATTGGTGCAATGATATAGATATCCACCATCTTGGTGCTGATCTCATTACCAAGGTCATTATAAACCGATTCAGTTACAATAGCTTTGGGAGTATCATAAAAGATCGAGTTCAATGACAGCATAAGCATTGAAAAAAAGGTAACTCCTATTGAGACAACAAGGATATATCCTAATGTAGTTGAGACAGCTTTTTCATCAAATAAGGAATCGATTTTCATTTATTTATCTCTCCATTATATTTATACTACACCTGTTTCTATAAAATTCGTTATCCCATCAGTGAACTTAACCTTTACAGCAACAGCAGTCCCGTTGGTATTATTAATACTAATATTCACATGTTCACCATACATTAGATATAATGTATCAATATTTTCACAGTACTGCTCCATGGTATTATTAAAGTCACCAGAAGTCACGTTCGCACTAAGATTAAGCCTGGCAGCTTCTTTAAATGTCTCGGTTCGCATCTCAAGGATATCATGCTTGGGAAAGTCCTGTTCTGCCTGTGCTGACTGGTGAGATGATATCATGGCCTGGTTAAGTAAAAGAGCAAGTCCTATTACTACCAGTGATACAGCAAAACCTGATAGCATTATCCATTGAGCATTGTTGTCATCGGATAAGCTCATGCGTACCATAGTGTGCACCTCACCTGGACTATATTATACAGCAGGGATCCACTATGATCAGTATCAGGAATGGTATTATTTTCATGTATTTTAAAATCACTGCTTATGTTACTGTATTCGTCATATAATGTTACTAACTGGAATACTCTTATTGAATTATCAGGTGGAATGCCGTGATATATCACCGGTTTTTCGATAACACACCCATCATATGCATATACCAGATCAACATTGTACAAAACATTATCAGGCATTATTTTTCTTAAGGACTGATCAAATCCTTCAAGTGATGGTGAAACGGGATTAAAAGGTTCTGCCTCAATACCATCCCAACCTGCTACATATTTCTTTAACTGGCTACTGGAATTATAATCCTCCTGGTCAAGCATTATCAGGGCGTCATGACCGTATAACTGCAGTTGTGAATTAAGAAACTCTCCGGACTGTGGCATGGTTATGGCAGCGGATTTTGACACGAACAGTATGGCAAAGATCATAAGTAATGCCGCAGCCAGACCTTCAATGGTATTCATCTGTGCATTTGTTGAGTGTATTAGCTTCATTATTACCACACCTGGATAATGAGTTTTGCAGCTAATTTATCTCCTACGAGATCTCCGGCGTGGGAGGAATAGCAGTACCAAATTATATTAGAATAGTCAATTGTAATAGTTACCTTATGAGATAGATCGTCATATTTATTTAATTCATCAGATAGATCAAGTATAACAGGCATATCAGTTGGCAGATACGTTGTTGTATTCATTAACTGATAAGTAGTACCACTATGATTTGTTAGATTTATACTAATATTAGAAGGGGATCCTGAGAAATTTACACTTTCAATGCAAATCCGATAAGCGCTTATAGGAAGATTAACCACATCAATTGCTGGGTTCAATCTCGAAAAATTGGTCTTATTATAATCATGTGGCAAATCATACATTTCAAACGATACTATTCTCTCAACTTTCTCTACATCAATATTGGACTGAGGAGAATAACCAATCTGAAAAAAAGGTGTACCGTTCATATATGAAGATGGAATCCCATCAAACCGTACTAAAGAGATATTATAATCATATTTTCTATAAGAAGTCGTAAGTCCAAGATGCTCCTGGATATTAGAATATGAACCCGGATCAGATGAATTATATATCCCTGTAAGGTTAAATAACTTTGAACCTGACAGCATCTGGGGTGTCGATAGATTTTCTGTAGATTTATTCTTTGCCAGCCCCAGGCGGGAAACATTATTCGGATAATCCTCCCAATTATAGCCAGAGATATTTACCGTAGCATTTGATAGATTATACCAGCCCGGGTCTTCACACAATATCACACTTGTCCTATATCCCACCGAATGCAGTGTTACAGGCTGGCCCTGGAACGGTATGAAAAGATTAGGCACAAGCTGGACTACTAGCAAAAACGAGATCAGAAAGATAGATATCCCTGCCAGGAAGTCTATATTTATCTGTGCCGAACTATTGGTTAACCCTATTCTACTCCCCATTATGTTTATCTTATGTTATATTTCTTAATAAGTTTATCTACTATTAGATAATATTGTGAATTACATATGTGATATTATGTATTTTTTCTTCGAAGTATCATCTTTATTCTTGCCTTGAGCTCACCAAGATCGAATGGTTTTGTAACATAATCATCTGCACCTGTTTCTATTCCCCCTATCTTATCTTCTACATCGCCCTTGGCTGTCAGCATCAATATAGGTATATCATTTGTTGATGGGTCTTCTTTTAACACCTTGCAGACCTCTATCCCATCCATTCCCGGCATCATAAGGTCAAGTAATACAAGGTCAGGATGCTCGGATCTTGTTTTTTCGATAGCTTCCATGCCACTAGATGCTTCTAATACTTGATAATCCTCTGCCTCGAGTGTTCTTTTGAGAGGTATCAGGGTATCAAGTTCATCATCCACAATAAGCATCTTCAGTCTGATATCAGATAATCTTTCAATCCTCTCCCCTACTTCAGTCTCAGTGATCTGCAGTTGTTCCGCAATCTGTTTATAGGATTTGTCAGGCTCTTTTTCGATGATATTTACAATCTTTTTATCTATATCACTTATATCCATATGATCACCTTGTTTTATTAAAAAATTTAATTATACTGTGCATTAATATTATTTAAACTGATGTTCTTTTAATTGTATATAATCTAGATAATATACTCAAGAAAATCCGGCTGACGGGAGGATTTTGTTCCTAAATTAATTGGGGCCCGGGTCGGGAATCGAACCCGAGTCGAAGGATCCACAGTCCTATAGGATAACCCCTACCCCACCCGGGCA
>JAIOQW010000227.1 GCA_021108405.1 Methanosarcinales archaeon | reverse complement strand
CGCCTGAAAGGATGTTTCGTTCAGCAATGGGTAAATTATTATTTGTGAGTTGCCATATATGTGTGTATTCAGATCAAAGGTAAATAATCGCCACCCTTACCTATCACTTTATTATACGGAATAAGTGTATCTCCTATTCCATCTCCATCCGTATCAGCACCTGTATAATCAGACCAATAGTTGCCTCCAAGATATGAACCACCGACTATATTCTCTTCCTCTGTTTTTATAGTATTCCAGATATTATCTCCATCATCGTTAGCATTGATTGTGTTACTAAAATAATTATTGTAAATAAGATTGTTGTTTGAAGAATGCAGGATAATACCGAATTTATTGTCCGATATGCTATTGTCCCTGAACGTGTTATCGCTTGAAGAAGTCAGACCAATGCCAAATACAGTATTTGAATTTACCGTGTTATCCGTTAACTCATTATTGCTTGAAGAAGTTAGACTAATGCCGAATACATTGTGCAGGTCTGCAGTGTTGCCTATCAGTGTGTTGTCATTTGAAGAAATCAGACCGATACCATATCTGTTATTTGAGTTTGCAATATTGTTCATTAGTTTGTTATTGTTCGAAGAATCAAGGCCGATACCATATTTATCATTAGAATTTGCAATGTTATTTGTTAATATATTATTGCTCGAAGAAGTTAGACCAATGCCGAATTTTTGATTAGAGTCTGCAGTGTTATCTGTTAGCGTATTGTCATTTGATGAATAGAGAGCAATACCATATTTATCATTTGAATTTGCAATGTTGATTATTAAGATATTACTGCTTGAAGAAATTAAAGATATACCGAATTTTTCATTTGATTCTGCGATATTGTCTGTTATTGTGTTGCTGTTTGAGCTATCCAGGCAGAAACCACATCTGTCATTTGAATTAGCAGTATTGCCTGTCAGTGTGTTGTCGTTTGAAGAACCCAGGTAGAAGCCGTATTTGTCATTAGAATCTGCAGTATTGTCTATTAACTTATTATTGTTCGAAGATTCCAGACAGATACCGTATTTTAAATTAGAAGTAATAGTATTACCTGTTAGTGTGTTATCATCTGAAGAAGCCAGGTGGATACCGTATTTTTCATGTAAATGTACAATGTTGTTAGTGATTGTGTTATTGCTTGAAGAAGCCAGATAGATGCCACGCCAGTTGTTTGAAATATTGTTGTTCTTGAGTACATTGTCATCGTTAGAATTAACCAGAAAAATGCCAACATGGTTGTTCAGAATGTTGTTATTGGAAATAACGCAATGATCCACAGCACTGCCGGGATGATCCAGGCCAAGAAAAACACCGGCCTTACCGGTTTTCTTTTTCATTGCCCCGATTATGGTAAACCCTGATATATCCACCCGGTCCGCAATTAATTTAAAGACATGGTCATGTGCCTTTGCAGTCACACTCACCTTATCCACACCCTCGCCCTGTAGTGTGATCTGCTTGTTCACGACAACATTCTCGGTGTATGTTCCATTGTACACAAATACATGATCACTTTCAATCGCATCGTCTACCGCTGCCTGTATTGGTGTAGATGAATTGGTATTAAATACCCCCCCGTCACGCCACCAACCATTGGTATTAACATAGATATCCGGCTGTGTACCAGCTGTCACAACTGGCACTGCTATTAAATTTATGATAAAAGTAATAATTCCTACAACTAATAATACATTTCTTGCTGCTTTAATTTTCATTTGACCCACTTTTTAGATAATGATTCGGATTAACAATATTATTATTTTATTAGGTTCAATTCTTTATAATGTTTTCCATATTATGAGGCTATAGAATGTTTAATGTTGATTGGGCTGGCAAAGTATTTTCTACTCTACCATACTATTAGCATATGAGGTAAAAAGGAAAAATGGTACATGAGATAATACAAACACATTGTGCGCAATGTTCACCGGATGAAATGGTACCCCATACGATACTCAAAGAAGGAACAGAACCTTTGATCAAATGTAAGCAGTGTGGTGCAATCCACCAATATAGAATACCAAAAACCAAAAGCGTAGATATCAGGATAGTGGTCAGTACAGGCGATCACTCTTCCACACACAGATTGAGTCTGGACTCGGATAAGATCGTATCTATCGACGATGAATTTATGGTTGAGGATGAATTACATGACCAGGCAAACTTTGTCCTGGTAACATCTATCGAATCAGGCGATAAACGGGTAGATAGTGCTAAAGCCGATGAGATCCTTACACTCTGGGCCAGGTCTACTGATAAAGTGATCGCCAAAATTTCCATCACCAGAGGCTGGCAGACAGATACTATTGATCTGCAAGTTCCGGGGGACCGGGAATTCAGCGTTGGTGAGACCATATCCAGGGGACCGGATGTATTCAGGATAAAAAAGATAAAGATACGTAATGGTAGATTTACTGAAAATGAAGGGGAACCGATCAAGGCGAAATATATCAAACGGATTTTTACTGATTCGGTCGAGCGGATAGAATGGTTAAACCGTCCTGCACCGAAGAAAACAAAAAAAGGATCCCCTATGTACACAAACAAGTCTATTATTAAACCGCGGGGGTCTAATACATGGACTTTAAAGACCAAAGAACGCGATTAATACAAAATCTCAGATCAAGAGAAAAAGAGATATCAAACAGGGTATTGGATGCCATGGAGCAAGTGCCCAGACACCTGTTCATACCTGAGAAAGAACGTAAAAATGCATATGCGGATCATCCACTTTCCATAGGTAGTGGGCAGACCATCTCAGCACCACATATGGTAGCCATAATGTGCAGCTTATTAGACCTGCGTCCCGGACAGAAGGTACTGGAAGTGGGGTGCGGTATGGGTTATCATGCTGCTGTTATGGCACAACTGATACGCCCGGGTGGACATGTATATGCTGTTGAGCGGATTGAGGTATTAGGAAAGTCTGCTAAAAAGAACCTGCTTGAATCCGGGATTGAAGATGTCACAGTAGTGATCGAAGACGGCAGTCAGGGACTGCCCCGACAAGCGCCCTTTGACAGAATCTCTGTGGCCTGTACAGCACCGGAAATACCTGACATCCTGATTGAACAGTTAACATCCGGAGGTAAGATGGTAATTCCTGTAGGTCAATATATGCAGGAATTATATCTTGTTACCAGGTCTAACGGCATTATAAAAGAGAAAAAAGGCGGAGTTATATTTGTTCCTCTTATTGGAAAATACGGATTTTCATAGCTTCAAGCGAAGATTCTACGAAGCTTCAGTCAAGAAAATCCGACTGAAAGGAGGATTTTGTTCTGAGTTCATTATGTGTATCCTGTAAAGGCAAAGGGATGTGTGGACGTCCCGTATGCCCTGTCCTGGAAAAATTCAAGACATTTAGTAGAACCTCAGGATTATCCGATAATATCTTCGGAGCATCCCCACCCTCGATTTTTGTTGGACGCTATGGATACCCACAGGTATCTGCAGGTCCGTTGGTGCCTCCGGACGTTGACGGGCCGGATGCAGCTATTTTTGACAACTCCCAGGCATGGAGCAATTTGAGTATAGAGAATATTATAGGTCTCAGGTCAAGACTGGTCCGCTCTAATATACGTGTTAATGTAAAGGATGCAGCAGTACCTGATATAATGCTGCAGAAGAGCCAGGAACTGGCACTCTCGGAAGTTCCGGTAGATACGGAAGTATGGTTTCACAAACCACCCAGAGTAGACATGCGCTTTGATAGTGTTCTCACCCCGATGGGTCCGTCCGGAGAGGTTACAAAGCTGGATATCACACAAAACCCGGTAGTTCCCAGGCATGTGGACAAAGCGGTATATGATACTGATATTCGGGCAGTGGACGCAGTTGAGGAATTATTTAATTCGGATATTTCGATCGACCATATCACAAGGCTTCTATCTATCGGACTGTTAGGAAAACAGCGCAAGATCGTACCTACCCGGTGGTCTATAACAGCCACTGATGATATGATAGGTAAAAAGCTATCAGGTGATATCAAGTATTTTCCCCAAATAAATGATATTCTGTTATATAGCGGTGGGATGCACGGCAACCTTTTTGAGATACTGGTATTTCCCGGTGCTTATGCATATGAACTGATCGAGATATGGATGCCAAAAGCAGTATGGTCCGGTGGAACCATTACACTGGAAGCAGACAGGGAGGATCATAGAAAAAAGAAATCATATTCAAATCTGGGCGGTGGTTATTATGCCGCCCGTCTGCCTGTACTGGAATATCTGCACCGGATCCGCCGTTGTGCCAGTATATTTACTATTAGGGAGGTCACACCTGACTACTGGGCACCGCTGGGTGTATGGGTGGTAAGAGAAGCAGCAAAGCAAGCTATGTCATTAGTACCGATGCGGTTTGATTCAATTGATGAGGCACTTATGGATATGTCAACACGTCTTCATACTTCTATAGATAAATGGAAACCTGTGTCATGGTTACTGAATAGAAGGACTAAACAAAAGACTTTAATGGATTTTGTCGATAACTATTAAATCATAGTACATTCATACTACTTGCTTATGCCCGAACCTGGAGATGAGCGCTGGAATGCTCTGGAAGTAACTCATAACCAGACTGTGCGCTCAAAAAAGATGGCGATGTTCAATACCAGTAGTATAGAGCTGCGGCATCTTTTCATTGCCTGGGTAGCTCTTTCTTTTGCATTTGCTCTTGTGCTGGATCACCCTTCACCAGATGAGATCTTTAGCTCTTCTTTTATTGATCTGATGATATTATCTCTTATAACGGTAGGTGTTTCCTTTATTGCTCATGAGATGGGACATAAGTTCGTAGCACAGCAGTATGGGGCATGGGCTGAATTCAGGATGAGTTCAGGAATGCTGTTTTTTGCTATTTTTATGGCCTGGCAGATGGGAATTATTTTTGCTGCTCCGGGAGCTGTACAGATATTGGGACCTCATATCTCAAAATCCCAGATGGGTAAGATAGCAGCAGCAGGACCCATGGTGAATCTATTCCTGGCTTTTGTATTCATGCCGCTTCTATATGATACAGGGTTTTTATATGAGATCGGTCGGTTTGGAGTGGGAATTAATTTGGCACTGGCATTGTTTAATATGTTACCTATAAGCGTACTTGATGGGCGTAAAGTGCTGGCATGGAATGGCGTAGCATATTTAGGATTGGTAGTATTGATTATACTGGTGGGTATTTTCCTATTGCCGTATGTGATATGAATTAGGTTGAATCCCTTTGCCGTAGGTTTGTTTTTCACCAACACGAATTGAAACGGTTTCGACTCTCCAAAAAGTTTAATAACTAGTCATTCATAATATTATTTTTATGAAACTATATTTCCTATCACTTATCTTTTTATCAATTATCCTGAGTGGTTGCGTTGACCAGGAATCTCCTGAGCCTGATCAGCAGCAGAGAATTAAGACCGAACCTATCGACCTATCCAATGTTACAGTAGAAAAAATGGATATGGTGAAATATTATTCATTACAACCATTAGATTTTAATGTATGCGTTTCTCAATACAATTTACCATTGCAGACAGATCAGATATCAAATTATGATTCATTTACTGAAAAAATTACTATTGACCCTGATGCTCAGTATCTATTAGAACAGAACGGGTTCGTTGTTATTAATAATTCTTACAATCAATATGAAGATGATATTACCAGGCCTTATAAAAGATTAGAAAATAATGAAGTACCGATTTTTATCACTACTGATTCATTACTGCACCTTTATCACATACAGTTTGATGAAACACTGCGCCAGATAGAGGAGCGGGAATTCTATGACTTGATCTGGAATATAAGTGAGCAATTACTAGAAGATTCAATAGAATCATATGAGAATAGTGACGGCGACCTGCAGGAAGCATCAAAAAGAAATGCTGCATACTTTTCAGTCGGATTAAGCTTACTCCGGCCGCATCCTGAACAGGTATGTCAGAGTGAAAATGAATGGGAATGTACGGATGCTTATTTTGATAAAGATGATCTCAAGCAATACAGCTTTGAAGTACCATCATTTGTCAAAGATGACGTCAAAAACGAACTTGAACTGATCGATGCACATTCCGGATTTGCACAGTCTCCAATCTTTATTTATAGCGAAGATTATTCCCAGTATGTCCCGAGAGGACACTATACAAGATCAGAAAAACTGAAGAATTATTTTAAAGCTTTTATGTGGTATGGACGGATAAGCATGCTGCTTAAAGGTTCAGATAATATCTCTCAAGGTACAACTGATCCTTCTGATGAAGATGGTCTTATCTCATCAAAGGATGCACAAATCCAGACTACAGGAGCATGTTTGATCGCATCCGAATTTGGTAATGACCGGGAACTTCTAGACCAATGGGACCGGATATATTCGGTAACTGCTTTTTATGTAGGATTATCAGATGATCTGGGACCGTATGAGTATATAGATGCATTAAACTCTGTTTTTTCAGTTTCATTTGAACCATCAGACCTGAATGAAGAAAGCTTAGGAGAAGTAAAAGCAAAACTGGCAGAGTACTCTTCACCTAAGATATACGGCGGAACCGGAGCTTGTGAAATATTACCCCCATTCACTCCTGAGCAGGCAGACCAGTGTCTTGAGAATACCAAAGGATTCAGGCTAATGGGGCAAAGATTTATTCCTGATTCGTATATGTTCACCAATCTTGTCAGTGTATATACAGATACTTATCAGGGTGATGAGAAGCCATTTACTCTTGTTATTGATGGTGCTGGCAGACAGGTAAGGGGATTTCCACGCGGTCTGGATGTTATGGCTTTACTTGGTTCAAACAGGTCAAGAGAATTACTGGATGAACTGGATGATTCGAATTATAAATATTATGACCGACAGTATGGAGAATTGGAGGATGAATTTAACTCTTTTAATGCTATCCAATGGAATCAGAACCTCTACTGGTCATGGTTATTTTCATTACAATCCTTATTAAAGGATTATAGTGAAGGTTATCCGACATTCATGCAGACAGATGCATGGGAGGATAAAACATTAACCACATCTCTTGCCTCATGGACAGAACTCAGACACGACACAATCCTTTATGCCAAACAGAGTTATTCAATGGATGTAACAAGTATAGGTCCCCAACCAGAGAAACCTGTTGTCGGATATGTTGAACCAGTTCCGGAATTTTATAATAGATTACTGGCATTGACACAGATGACAACTGATGGGTTAGGCGAAATGGATGTTCTGGATGAACCTGCAAAAGACAGACTGGAAAATCTTGAAGTAATACTTGAGAGACTTGTCAATATTTCAATAATGGAACTGGAGAACGAGGAACTGACCCAGGACGATTATGATTTTATAAAAAATTTTGGTCAGGATCTAAATGGTGTTATTAAGGATGTTGAGGATAAGGCAAAGAAAACCACGATTGTTGCTGATGTGCATACTGATGGTAATACCAAACAGGTTCTGGAGGAGGGGGTTGGACATGTTGATCTGATCGTTGTTGCATATAAACTCCCGGATGGAAGGATCCTTATCGGAGCAGGTCCGGTTATGAGCTATTATGAGTTCAAGCATCCTATGGATGACCGGCTTACTGATGAAGCATGGAGAGAACTGCTGGTTTCTAATCCACCTCAACAACCTGAATGGGTATTGAATTACAAGGTAGAGTAAAGGGCAGGTCTTACGACCAATCCCCTTCTCATACATATGGTTTTCTCGTATATGGGCTTCAAAATCACCATCAGCTTTTTTAGCGTAGATGCAGTTTCCTATACATTT
>JAIOQW010000118.1 GCA_021108405.1 Methanosarcinales archaeon | reverse complement strand
TGGGACCATGTCAGATCATATATCTTGCGATATTTTATGGTTGACTCGACACTAGTATATCCTTTCTCATACATTAAGACAAATTTATAAAGAAACGAAACCAGTATTAAAAATATGCATCCCCTTTCCAGTCCTCCTCACATATTTATCTCCTATGCTCGCAGTGATGGAGAAGATTTTGCCGGGCAATTACGCCGCCGCCTTACCAAGGAATACGGATTTACAGTATGGCAGGACCGCACTGAGATGCAGGTAGGTGAAGCCTGGTGGCAGCAGATCGTCGCCGCACTCACAAACGAACATGTTGAATATATGATTCTGGTAATCCTGAATTTAACAGATAACTTTATCTGATTACAAATGTATACAAATGTATTATGATCGTTTCGAATGCTTCGACTCTAATTCTTCTTGCAAAAGTAGGAATTATGCGTAAATTTATCGATGAGTTTGGGATAATAACAATTCCAAGCGAAGTGGAAAAGGAAATTATAGCAGGGGATACGTTTGATTCGAAAATACTGGAAAAAGAGATCAAAGACAACCATATTATAGTGAAAACAATAAGATCAAGCACGGAAAATGTTTTAAAAGAATTCAAGATGCACGAAGGAGAAGCCGAAGCATTCGTTTTATATAATGAATGTGGTGCAAAAGCAATCTTGACTGATGATGGGGAACTGATTAAATTGTGCAAGCTATTTGAAATTCCATTTATCAACGCTTTAGCCATTATTACGCGAATGTTTGAAAAAGGTATATTGACACACATAGAAGCATGCGAATATTTACAAAAATTAAATGCTTATGGAAGATACTCAAAAAGAATATATGATTATTTTAGACAGGAGGTGAACTGCCCGTGACAATATCAATCAGGTATGAACCAGCAAAGGACCTTGAGTTCATAAGAGAATTTATGGGTGTAAACAGATCAAAAATGCTGCGTGAATTAATAAATGAAGGCAGGAAAATGAAATCGCTAGAACTTTATAAGCAAGGGAAGGTAAGTTTAGGTTTGGGTGCAAAGATTGCAAAACTTTCCCTTTCAGAATATCTGGATATATTAGAAGAATATAATATTCAAATCAATATAGATGTAGATGATGCTAAAAAAGCACTTCAATATGCGAGAACAACCATTTAGGATGGTGAACGAACAATTTAGATGGGGTTGACAGGATGTAGGTTAACAATCCTATTTGTCAATAAGCAAAAAAAGAGATTTTATGCTTTATAACCACTCATATTCGGACATCTCCCAGTAGGCCGTGGAATTTTACGTCCACCAGGCACTGACCATTACTGAGGCTTATATCGACGATAGTGCCTGCAGGTTCGAACTTATTAGGTGTTCCAACATATGTTGTTGAATGTAGGCTGAGAAAAGTAGGCTAACACATACCTTATCATTTTATCAAGTGGTTTGAGTAGTATCCACAGTTTTAGATGTCGGGTGCACATCCCCGAACCCCCTCTACCTAAAGATTGCTATTATTATTCATCTTTTTCATAGTATATCAAGTATAACTTGATATATCGAAAATGCTCACTCCGTTCACATTTTCTAATCCTCCATTCCTCTGGAATGTCGGACGAAGATTCTGCGAATCTTCTAATCTTCAGCTTCTTCTAATCTTCAGTCAATAAAATCCGACCGAAGGGAGGATTTTGTTCTCTTTAAAATGTTCTTGCCATACATCCTTTATCTGTTCTGAATCGAGATATCAATAACTAGTGTTGCGTTAATCTGTGGTTTTCTATTTTTCACCAACACGAATTTAAACGGTTTCTTTCTTATACATTAAGACAAATTTATAAAGAAACGAAACCATTATTAAAAATATGTATCCCCTTTCCAGTCCTCCCCGCATATTTATCTCCTATGCTCGCAGTGATGGAGAAGATTTTGCCGGGCAATTACGCCGCCGCCTTACCGAAGAATACAGGTTTGCAGTATGGCAGGACCGCACTGAGATGCAGGTAGGTGAATCCTGGTGGCAGCAGATCGTAGCCGCACTCACAAACGAACATGTTGAATATATGGTTCTGGTAATGACTCCTGATGCAATGCGCTCGGAAATGGTGCGCAAGGAATGGCGGCGTGCCAGGCAGGAGGGGGTCTGTGTGTTACCTGTGATCGCCGCACCTGATCTTGACTTTGAAAATCTACCCCCGTGGATGCGTGCTGTGCACTTTTCAAATCCTGGTATTGATGAAGAGTGGACACATTTCATTTGCACCCTCGAAAGTCCATGCCAGGAAAAGCGTGTGCCGTTTATGGTAGAAGATCTTCCAGAGGATTTTGTAGCGCGACCCAAGGAATTTAACGAGCTTGTTGCCAGATTGCTCAATGAAAAACAAGATAGTGCAATTGCTATTACTGCTGCGCTGCGCGGGGCTGGTGGCTATGGAAAGACTACACTTGCCAAAGCTCTTTGCCATAACGAGCGCATCCAAGAGGCGTTCTATGATGGCATACTCTGGGTGACTCTTGGAGAGAATCCAGGCGATCTTATCGGACGTGTCAAGGATTTGATCGAGATCTTAAGTGGTGAGAGATCCGGATTTGAAAGTTCTGATGCAGCGACTTCCCGCCTGAAAGAGTTGTTATCAGACCGGCATATACTGATCGTGATTGATGATGTTTGGAATATAGCTCATCTTAAGCCATTTATACAGGATGGTCCTGATTGTGCTCGTCTGATCACTACAAGGGATAGTTCAACCCTTCCGGAGAGTGCAGAAAGAATCCCGGTGGATGCGATGCAGAAGGATGAAGCAGTTGAACTTTTAAAGACAGGGCTTCCACCTGCTGATGAGGAGGTACTGAAAAAGCTTGCGGGAGATCTGGGAGAATGGCCATTGCTTTTAAAACTGGTTAACAGTGCTTTACGAGAACATGTCAGATCGGGTATGGATATTGATAGCGCATTGGATTACGTAAATGAAGATCTATCTGAGCTTGGCTTGACTGCGTTTGATGCAGAAGACCCACAGGAGCGGGATCAAGCTGCTGTAGCAACACTTGGTTTAAGTCTCAAACATCTAAGTAAAGACGAACGTGCCCTTTACAGTGAACTGGCGATTTTTCCAGAGGATGTTGACATACCACTATATACTCTTAAGAAATTATGGGGCGCAACAGGAGATCTTAAGCCAGTTCATATCAGACGTCTCTGTTCAAAGCTATATCATCGTCTCTCGCTCTTATACACATATGATGCTGCAAATCAGACAATACGGTTGCATGATGTAGTACGAAAATATCTGATAGCAGAACAAGAAAAAAAGTTACGATCCATTCACAAGAAGTTTCTCGATGCGTGTAGGCATAGAAAATGGATTGATTTACCTACCAGTGAATTATATCTCTGGAATCATCTGGCATATCATCTGGTTGAGGCAGCACAGGAAGACGAACTTCGCAAGCTTCTCTTTGATTATAAGTGGATGCAGACTAAGCTTGATGCTACCGATGTCAACTCTTTAATCAGCGATTATGATTATTTGTCTGATGATTCTGATTTACGTCTTGTGCAGGGTGCAATCCGGCTATCCTCTAATGCCTTAGCTCATGATAAAACACAACTTGCCGGACAACTGCTCGGGCGCTTGCAGTGCTTCAGTGGATCTGATTATGATGATATACAGTCAATGCTTGAGCAGGCCCGCAAATGGAATGGTAGTCAGTGGTTGTGTCCCTTACAATCCAGTCTGACACCGCCTGGTGGACCGTTGGTTCGTACCCTTGAAGGTCATACTGGCCCGGTCAGTGCGGTGGCTGTGACGCCTGACGGCCGGTTTGCCGTTTCGGCATCAAGCGACCGGACGCTAAAAGTGTGGGATTTCAAGAAAGGAGAAATAGTACGTACGCTTGAAGGACATACTGACTGGGTTAGAGCGGTGGCTGTGACGCTGGACGACCGATTTGCCGTTTCGGTATCAGACGACCGGACGTTAAAAATGTGGGATATTGAAAAAGGAGAGACGGTGTGTACGCTTGAAGGGCATACGGACTCAGTCAATGCGGTGGTTGTGATGATGGACGGCCGGTTTGCCGTTTCGGCATCAAGCGACCGGACGCTAAAAGTGTGGGATTTTGAAAAAGGAGAGATAGTGCGTACGCTTGAGGGGCATACTGGCCCGGTCTGTGCGGTGGCTGTGACACCGGACGGCCGGTTTGCCGTTTCGGCGTCAGACGACCGGATGTTAAAAGTGTGGGACGTCAAAAAAGGAGAGACGGTACGTACACTTAAAGGGCATACTGGTTGGGTCAATGGAGTGGCTGTGACGCCAGATGGCCGGTTTGCCGTTTCGGCGTCATACGACGGGACGCTGAAAGTGTGGGATATCGAAAAAGGAAAGACCGTGCGTACGCTTGAAGGGCATACTGGTTGGGTCAATGGAGTGGCTGTGACGATGGACGGCCGGTTTGCCGTTTCGGCATCATACGACGGGACGCTAACAGTGTGGGATATCAAAAAAGGAAAGACCGTACGTACGCTTGAAGGGCATACGGACTCAGTCAATGGAGTGGCTGTGACACCGGACGGCCGGTTTGCCGTTTCGGCATCACGTGACCGGACGCTGAAAGTGTGGGATATCGAAAAAGGAGAGGCAGTGCGTACACTTAAAGGGCATACTGATTGGGGCAGTGTGGTGGCTGTGACACCAGACGATAGGTTTGCATTTTCGGCATCATATTACGGGGCGCTGGAAGTGGAGGATATCGAAAAAGGAGAGAAAGTGAAAATGCTTCAAGGGCATACTTGCGCGCTCAGTGCAGTGGCTGTGACACCAGATGGTCGGTTTGCATTTTCGGCATCAATTGACGAGACGCTGAAAGTGGAAGATATCGAAAAAGGAGAGAGAATGCGTACGCTTAGAGGGCAGACAGACTCGGTCAATGTGGTGGCTGTGACGCCGGACGGCCGGTTTGCAGTTTCGGCATCAGACGACCGGACCCTGAAAATGTGGGACCTAAAAACCAGTAAAACCGTCGCTGGTTTCAGTGGTGACGGGGCATTAATAACTTGCGCAATTTCCCAGGATGGGGGCACTATTATTGCAGGTGATCAACTTGGTCGGGTGCATTTTATACAGTTAAAATGATGGGTACGGACCCGATACTATAGAGACAGATCTATGACATAATATAAAGTGAATCATATTAATTATATAAACAAAATATCCTCGTTAATCATAGAAAATAATTCCATATTATCCTCCATTTGAAATATGATCCCACAAATAATGCTTAGTACATCACCATTCATTGGTGCCGGACAGTTCGGTGCCAGATCAATGGAATATAAAAGAACTTTCTATGGCCAGCCAGAGAATAGAACAAAATCCTCGCTAACGCTCGGATTTTCTTGAGTACATCAAGTTATACTTGATATACTATGAAAAAGCTGTTTATAACGTCTGAACGAGAAACTAAAAGTGCAAAAAACTATTCTGTCTCAAGGAGTTCACGGTTTAATATTGTGTTAATTATTTGCGTTACTGTACTGTGTTTTGCTTTTGCTTGCTCACTTGCACATTGGTAGATCCGATCATCTACAGGCACCAGAACTGTACGTTTTTGAATGTCAAATTCCATCTCCATTTCTTCCATCTCATCCTGGTAATCATCAACAGAGTGAGTATCCCAAAACTCGTCGGCTTCTTCAGCATTATTGAAATGGTCTGGAATCGTGTCTTTTTTTTTATTTATATTTATATCGTCTCCTTTCTTTGCGTCATTGAATCCTGGCGTTTTTGCATTCTCGTTAATAATACCCTTTCAATAAACTATTCCACATCAGGCACACACAGCTCATCATACTATATCGATGCGAGTATGTCTTCTTTCCCAATCTCATATTCCTCTTCAATTTCTTCCATCTCCATACCACTTGCTAGAGACCTAAGTATTACATCTACAGATACTCTAGCGCCTTTAATAATAGGCATCCCATGCATTACCTCTGGATCGATATTTATCCGTGTTTCAAACATTCATAACCAGGTTTGTATATTATCAAACCTTCTTACATTTGAATATGGGCATATTCTCTTAATCTTATTGTAGCTATAGTGTCACTCAAGATGCGCTTAGTGAAAATTCGTTCGCTCCTCTAGTCAGGTCTATGGGATAGTTGTATATGCGAGTAGTTACTCTTATCGAAAAATGTGGTATCTTGATCTTTACAACTGCCAATTCCGATATACTTTTATACAGTTCGCGATCTATGTTTATTGGGCTTGTAAAGCCCGAATGTAGATTAAATCCAAGCATGTAAATTCCCTTCTTTTAATCATGTAGAGGGGATGGGTGCTTAAAAATTATCGAATAATTAGTGGATTGGATGTACGAAGATCAATTAAAACATAGAAAAAATCACATGAGTGTGTCAACCTGGCATCAATTTTTACACGAATATGGTGGAGATAAGCATGAGTGATCTGAATCTTTTTGATGAGGAAAGCCTTATCAAGGCCGTTCTATCCTTTATAAATGCAAATACACTGGCTGAGGGCAAAGCGATCGTGCAGGCTCATAAGGACGATTTGCTGACACCTGCCGCAGCCAAGGTCTTTGAAGCCCTGCTTATGCAATACAAGGATGACGAAAAGACGAGAAGCCTCATTGAGGATCGCCGCTCATTGCTTCTTGGATGCCAGAGCGAGGGAATTGATGCTGCTTTGGCCGATCGTCTCCAGGCAAGGAGTTCTACTGATGTTTCCAATTCCGGTAAGCTTTCTACATTGCTTCGAGAATTGCAGAGCTTGAACCGTCTGTCTGATATGCCTTGCCGTGTAGAGTTATGTCAAACCACGCTCAGGCTGGTAGACCATAATGCGCAACCGAAACTGTGGGCCGGGCTGCAGGGGGAGCTCGGCAACAGCCTCTCGCAAAACCCGCTTGGTCCCCGTGCCGAGAACCTTGAGTCTACAATAGAGCACTACAATCAGGCATTAGAAGTCTATATACATGAGGCATTCCCTGAGCAGTGGGCTGTGACCCAGAACAATCTGGCAGCCGCATACTGGAACCGCATCAGAGGGGATCGTGCCGAAAACATTGATCTTGCAATTGACCACTACAACCGGGCACTGGAAGTCTATACACACGGGGCATTCCCTGAGCAGTGGGCTGTGACCCAGAACAACCTGGCAATCGCCTACAGTAACCGCATCAAGGGGGAGCGTGCCGAAAACATTGATCTTGCAATCGACCACTACAATCAGGCACTGGAAATCAAGACACACGAGGCATTCCCTGAGAACTGGGCCATGACCCAGAACAACTTGGGTGCCGCCTACAGTAACCGCATCAAGGGGGAGCGTGCCGAAAACATTGACCTTGCAATCAACCATTACAATCAGGCACTGGAAGTCTATACACACGAGGCATTCCCTGAGAACTGGGCCATGATCCAGAACAACTTGGGTGCCGCCTACAATAACCGCATCAAGGGGGATCGTGCCGAATACATTGACCTTGCAATCAACCATTACAATCAGGCACTGGAAGTCTATACACACGAGGCATTCCCTGAGAACTGGGCCATGACCCAGAACAATCTGGCAAACGCATACAGTGACCGTATCAATGGGGAGCGTGCCGAAAAGATTGATCTTGCAATCGACCACTACAATCAGGCACTGGAAGTCTATACATGCGAGGCATTCCCTGAGAACTGGGCCATGACCCAGAACAATCTGGCAAACACATACAGTAACCGCATCAGTGGGGATCGTGCCGAGAACTTTGACCTCGCCATCGACCACTACAATCAGGCACTGGAAGTCAGGACCCTCGAGCGTTTTCCTGCCGATCGTCGACTGACATTCCGCAATCTGGGAGACTTGCACTTTGCTGAGCAGAGCTGGGAGAATGCG
>JAIOQW010000270.1 GCA_021108405.1 Methanosarcinales archaeon | reverse complement strand
CGCCTGAAAGGATGTTTCGTTCAGCAATGGGTAAATTATTATTTGTGAGTTGCCAAGAATGTTTTCGAAGAACCAGAGCAAAAACCCAAGCGAGAATTGTGTATGAGCTAAACAAATACCAATATTTTTATATCATATAGTCACTGATGAACAGTCGATACCCTCATAACTTCAAGTATTAATTCAATAAGATAACATGATATCTCTCGAAATACTTAACGAATAATAATAACTATTGATAAAACCAATTTCAACAAAAATACAATATACAGGAGGATTTGGATGGATGTTGATCAATCAAAACTTGAATCGATAATAGCACAATATGATGCACAGAAAGGTTCGCTGATCTCAATTCTACAGGATATCCAGGCAAAATACAGTTATCTGCCAGTTGATGCACTGGAATATGTATCAAAAGAGATGGATATTCCCAGAGTGCAGGTCTATGGAGTTGCCACCTTTTTTAAGGCATTTAGCTTAAAACCGAAAGGCAGACAGCAGATACAGGTATGTATGGGTACTGCCTGCCACGTCCGGGGCTCGAAAAAGGTCCTGGAAGAACTGGAACGTAAACTAGGGATCAAAGCAGGTGATACAACACCTGACGGAGAATATACCCTTGAGACTGTCAACTGTGTAGGGGCATGTGCCATAGGTCCTGTCGTAGTCATTAATGATGAATACCACGGACAGATGACGCCTATGAAAGTTGAAAGTATCCTGAGCGCGAAATAGTGTCAGGAGGTGTGTATATGAAATTAACTTCAATAAAAGAACTCGAAGACCTACGGGCACAGATACTGGCAAAATGTGATCCGGATAAGATCACCATTGCTGTTTGCGGTGGTCCGGGATGTCTGGCAAATAACTGTCTGGAAATCAGGGATGCATTTATTAAAGAGATATCAGATAATGGTTTGACAGACAAAGTAGATATCAGGACTACCGGATGTCAAGGATATTGTGAACGAGGACCCATTGCTCTTATTTTTCCTCAAGGGATCTTCTACCAGAAACTTACAGTAGAAGATGTTATTGAGATCGTTGATAAGACAATTATTAATAATAAGGTTGTTGACAGACTGCTCTATATTGATCCAGAAACCAACCAGCATATAGAAAAGGAAGAGGATGTCCCGTTCTATAAGAAACAGATGCAGCTGATCCTTGGAAATAATAAGAAAATCGATCCGCATAGTTTTGAAGATTATCTTATTATTGGTGGATATTCAGCTCTTGCAAAAGTGCTTGGGAGTATGAAACCACAGGAAGTACTGGATGAAATTAAAAAATCAAATATACGTGGTCGTGGCGGTGGAGGTTTTCCTACAGGACGGAAATGGGAATCTACAAGAAATGCTCAAGGTGACATTAAATATGTAATATGCAATGCCGATGAAGGTGACCCAGGGGCCTATATGGACCGAAGTATCCTTGAAGGCAACCCGCATAGTGTTCTTGAAGGTATGATCATTGGTGCTTATACCATAGGTTCCTGTGAAGGCTATGTCTATGTAAGAAATGAATACCCTATAGCTTTCAAGAATATCAGTATTGCTATCGAACAGGCACGTGAACACGGTCTGCTTGGTAAAAATATACTGGGCTTCGGATTTGATTTTGATATATCTATCAATAGAGGCGGCGGTGCTTTCGTATGCGGTGAGTCCACAGCACTTATGGCATCACTGGAAGGAATGCCAGGAGAACCCAGAGCTAAATATATCCATACATCTGAGAAAGGATTGTGGGATCGACCATCTAATCTGAATAATGTAGAGACATGGGCTAATGTCCCGTTGATCATTAACAAGGGCGCGGACTGGTATTCAAATATAGGCACACAGTCCAGTAAAGGGACAAAAGTGTTCAGTCTTGTAGGAAAGATCAATAATACCGGTCTTGTGGAAGTACCCATGGGTATGACCCTGCGTGAGATCATCTATGACATTGGCGGCGGTATCCCCAATGATAAAGAATTCAAGGCAGTCCAGACAGGAGGTCCCAGTGGCGGGTGCATACCTGAAGCTTTACTGGATCTTCCGGTTGATTACGAACAATTATCTGAAGTCGGATCAATGATGGGGTCTGGTGGTATGATAGTAATGGACGAAGATACCTGTATGGTAGATGTGGCCAGATACTTCACTAACTTCCTGCAGGAAGAGTCATGTGGCAAATGTGTACCATGTCGGGAAGGACTTCTTAGAATGGGTGAGATACTTACGGATATTACCGAAGGCAGGGGAACAATGGAGCAGTTATCCTTAATAGAGGATTTATCCGAACTATTAAAGGAAGCATCTCTATGTGCACTTGGTACTACAGCAGCAAACCCTGTGATGTCTACTTTAAAATACTTCAGGAATGAATATATTGCACATATAAAAGACCATAAATGTCCGGCCGGAGTATGTAAAGAACTTATCACATACAGTATTGATCCCGACAAATGTACAGGTTGTGGTGCATGTATGAAGAACTGTCCACCAGGTGCTATCACAGGAGAGAAGAAACAACCCCATGTACTGGATACGGGCAAATGTATAAAGTGCGGCATCTGCTATGATGTTTGTAAATTTGATGCATTAAAAAAGGAGTGATAAGCATGTCAGAAAATACAACAAGACCAAGAGGCGAAATGATCACTTTCATGCTCAATGGTGCCGAGGTACGAGCAGACCCTACATGGAGCCTGCTTGAAGCTATAAAGTTCTATGGTATAGACATACCAACACTGTGCTATGATGAGGGACTATCGCCTTACGGCGCATGCAGGCTTTGTGTAGTAGAAGTTGGCAGCGGAGATAGGACCAAACTGGTTGCATCCTGTGTACATCCTGTCAAAGAAGGTCTGGAAGTACATACTCATACCAAACGTGTGATAAAAGCAAGAAAAATGATATTGGAGTTGCTTATTGCACGGTGTCCGAGTTCAAAGAAACTGCAGGATATGGCTGCACTATTCGAGCTAAATGAGGTCAGGTTCAAACCACTCAATTACGACTGTATATTATGCGGGCTGTGTGTACGTATGTGTGAGGAGCAAATGGGTGCCAAAGCCATTGGTTTTACCGGCCGCGGCACTAAAAGATATATTACTACACCTTTTGATATGACTTCTGAGGAATGCCGGAAGTGTGGTGCATGTATGTATATCTGTCCGGTCTGTGAACTAAGGTGCCAGGGACCGCAAGCAGATACTACGCTGTGCAGCGGATGTATTAATACCGAACCGGTATGTCTCGAAGAGTACGATGAGGCCATGTGCTATATGGTGCCGTGTCTGTCATGTGTGAAAGGACCTGAAGATGTGAATAAGAATGATAAATAAAGAATTTAAAATAACTAATAGAAAATATATACTAAGTTTTACTGGAGGAATAATATGTCATTAACAAGATTAAATGCAACAGCAGCAACGCTAACAAAGAACAGGACTGAAGGGTCGGTCAGTCCCATAAGCGGTATGTGTGTCACCTGTGTAGACGGGTGTATTGGTATGTGTGAGATAGGCAAATCATCCTATCGCGGTGCAGAGGTTATATATCCAGGACCTTATGGGATCCAGACATCTGCATCTGAGAAAGACTATCCACTGGACCTGAGCCATTTTAATATCATGGGTACTGCAGTCGGAGCTCATGGGATCGAAGCCAACAGCGATGTAGCCATCTTTCCTAATGTTGATCTGGCAGTGAATATTGGTAAGAACAAAGATATCAAACTACGACTGCCGTTCATCATTCCCGGACTTGGAAGTACTGCAGTTGCCAAGAACAATTGGGACGGCCTTGCTATCGGTACTGCCATGGCAGGTGTACCTCTGACCATTGGTGAGAATGTATGCGGTATGGATTCTGAGTCTGTGATCGAGAACGGAAGAGTAGAGCATTCTACTGATCTGGCCAACAGGATCAAATTATATCAGGACTGGCAGAGAGATGGATATGGTGATATCATTGTACAGGCCAATGTAGAGGATACCAAGTTAGGTGTACAGGAATATGCACTTGAGAAACTCGGTGTTACCACAGTTGAGCTGAAATGGGGACAGGGAGCCAAGGATATAGGCGGTGAAGTGATGATAAATACACTTGAAAAGGCACAACTTCTGCGCAACCGCGGCTATGTGGTGCTTCCTGATCCACTTGACCCTGATGTGATCGCTGCGTTCAATGCAGGCAGTTTCCATGAGTTTGAGAGACACAGCCGGGTAGGTATGGTAACAGAGGACGGATTTATGGACCGTGTGGAAGAACTGCGGGATGCAGGCGCAAAGCATATATTCCTCAAGACCGGTGCATACAGACCTGCTGATCTGGCACGTGCTGTGAAATATGCCAGTAAAGCAGAACTTGATCTGTTGACAGTTGACGGTGCCGGCGGTGGTACAGGAATGAGTCCCTGGAGAATGATGAACGAATGGGGTGTCCCCCAGGTAGAGATTTATTCATTACTATACAGGTATCTGAAGAAACTGGATGATCGTGGTGAATTCATACCTGATGTTGCTATAGCAGGCGGTATCACACTTGAAGACCAGGTCTATAAAGGACTGGCAATGGGTGCTCCGTATTTCAAGATAGTAGGTATGGCCAGATCTCCACTAGCGGCTGCCATGGTAGGCAAGACCATAGGTGGTAAGATCAATCAGGGACATGTACCTGTATATATCAGCAGGTTTGGCAGTAGTATTGAAGAAATATTTATTACTGCACCTGAGCTAAAGAAGATATACGGAAACAGGTTTGGTGACATTCCACCGGGAGCAATCGGTGTATACACTTACTTCCAGCGCCTTGCACAGGGTATGCGCCAATTAATGACAGGGAACCGAAAGTTTGCATTGCAGTATATTGAGCGGGATGATATCGCGGCAATTACGAAAGATGCGGCTGAGGTTTCAGGTATTCCACATATAATGGATCTGGATAAAGATGAAGTAGAAGGGATTCTGAACGCTTGAATCCTTTTTGATAGTATATCAGGTTATACTTGATATACTATTAATATACTATTAAAATATAATATACAATACGTATCATCTGACCACCTTGCGTACTCTGCGGTAATATTATCTTGATAACGATTATATAATACTAAATCAGGAGGCAAATATCTATGGAAATTGAAGGATACGAGATACCTGAAGAACTATATTATACTACAGATCATCTTTGGGCAAAAGTAGAGGATGATGGAAACGTACGGGTTGGATTGGACGCGTTCGGTGCTACAGCAGTAGGATCGATCGAATATATTGATCTCCCGCAAGAGGATGATGAATTCGATGCAGGCGAAGCTTTCGGGTCAATGGAATCTGCTAAATGGGTAGGAGGACTTACTATGCCTGTGACAGGTACTGTCATTGAGGTCAATGAAGACATCGAAGATGAACTTGAACTGCTGCCGGAAGAACCGTATGGAGATGCCTGGTTGATCCTTGTGGAACCATCCGATCTTGAGGAAGATCTGGAAAAACTCATCCATGGTGATAAAATCAAATCATGGTTTGAAGAGGATATTGCATCACGGGATTAACGTATATAAACTGGATCATGATAGCAATAATTGATTATGGCATGGGAAATCTCCACAGCATTCACAATGCATTAAAGAAGGTCGGTGGAGACCCGGTCATTATATCTGATAGTACGAAGCTTTCAGGAGCCGATGCTGTTGTTATACCTGGTGTCGGGTCATTCGGTGATTGTATGACCAATCTGGCGCCGTTTAGGGATAAACTATTTGAAGTGATTAACTCCGGGATACCTATGCTTGGTATATGTATAGGAATGCATGTTCTATTTGATCATGGTGAGGAAAGTGACTGCGCAGGATTCGGACTTATTGCAGGAGATGTTATCCGCCTACCACAGGGTGTTAAGATTCCACAGATGGGATGGAACGAACTTTGGATCCGTCAGGATTCAGACCTGCTTTCTGGGATCAATAATGGCGATTTTTTCTATTTTGTACATTCATATTACTGCATCCCTGAAGATGATAGTACAATCACTGCCTCAACTGATTATGGTGTGGACTTGGCTGCGGTTGTGGAAAAAGATAATATCCATGCAGTACAGTTCCATCCGGAAAAGTCGAGCAGTAAGGGGCTTATTATCCTTAATAATTTTGTAGAGATGGTAAGATGTTAGCCAAAAGGATCATTCCGTGCCTTGACTGTGATCTTGGGGTCAGGCAGGGGCGTGTGGTAAAAGGGGTCAAGTTCAAACAGATCCGATATGCAGGCATACCATGGGAACTTGCAGAAGAATATGATAAACAGGGTGCGGATGAACTGATCTTTCTTGACATCACAGCGTCACATGAAAGAAGAGAGACCATGGCTAAGGTGATCGAAAAGACATCTGAGAATGTATTTATGCCACTTACAGTCGGAGGTGGTATCGGAAGTTTGAAGGATGCCAGGAATGCCTTTAATGCAGGAGCAGATAAGGTTTCGGTAAATACGGCTGCACTTAAGAACCCTGATCTTATTAACGACATAGCAAAATATTTCGGGACACAGGCATGTGTGATAGCAATAGATGCCAAACGCAGATACGGACGCGAGGCTTCGCGGGAAGTGGTTGACACACCACAGGGCGAGTGCTGGTTTGAGTGTTCGTTCTACGGCGGAAGGGAATTTACCGGTATAGATGCTATACAATGGGCAGTAGAGGCCGAGGAGCGCGGAGCAGGAGATATCATGCTTACAAGTATGGACCGGGACGGCACTAAGGACGGATTTGATATCGAGCTTACATCAGCGATCAGCGATAGTGTGAATATACCTGTGATCGCATCAGGCGGTTGTGGTACGCTGGAACACATTCTGGAAGTGTTTAAGAAGACAAATGCATCAGCAGCTCTGGCTGCAAGTATATTTCATTTTAGGGAGTATACGGTATCTGATGTAAAGGAGTATTTGAAGAAAAACGGTGTGCATGTTAGAATATAATTAAGATTGGTAGTGAGACTATAGTTATTGCCATTGATACGCGCAAATCTCCCATCCGGATTTGAGGTCATGGTAAACGGCGGCAGAGCACCTTACGGTATTAATGCTGTTATGTGGGCAAAGCAGGTTGAAGAGCATGGGCTGTGAGCCAAGACCTTGTATTAAAGAAAAAGACCCGGGAAATTAGTCTAGGTGATCGTTATTTCAGATCGCAAATTTATGCTCCCTAAGCGTAATGAACCAAAACATCTATGTTGAATTCTAAGGGGATGTAAAAAAATAACATGGACTCAAAGGAATTAAAGTTACGGATGAAATGATTGTAAAAGACTGTCGGAAAAGTCCATATTTCGAGGCATTCCAATTTATCCAATAAATACGGTGCAACGCAACATAGCGTTTTACTTGTAAATATTGGCTAAAATGTTTCGGTTTTACCACTTTTTCGACAGTCTCAGATAAATAAAAAAATATATCTGAATAAAATTTCGGATACCATCTATAGAATTCAGGAGTTATAATAATTTCAATCGATAGATTCATAACATTGCTCCTATATTAATATATATAATGTAATAGGATTGTGAAGAATTAGTATGAATAAAGAATTCACTATAGTCATCGAGCAAGATGAAGATGGTATTTATGTAGCATCTGTACCAGAGCTTGAAGGATGCCATACACAGGCAAAGAATCTAGATATATTGGCGGAAAGGATAAAAGAAGCAATAGAACTTTATTTAGAAATTGAATCGGACCTCATTAATGAAATACCATTAGAATTCGTTGGCATCCAGAAAGTAAAGGTTGCTGTTTAAATGGATAAAATCACTCCAGTTCCTTCTAAAAAAGTTATCAAGGCACTTGAAAGAATAGGTTTTCAGCAGATTAGACAAAAAGGAAGTCATCTATTTATGCGGCATATT
>JAIOQW010000291.1 GCA_021108405.1 Methanosarcinales archaeon | reverse complement strand
AAAATTAATAGATATTGCATGATAAAATTGAAATCAAAGAGTTTCAAACGATCTCGAAAACTGGAATTCCAGGGTTTGGGTAGTACCAATCACAACAAGATACCCCAGGGTTTTATCAGATGTAATAAGGGAAGTTCCTGAAAAAGTGAGGTTTATGGATTTTGGAGATGTTGGCGAAATAAAAATCGATGCCAATAAAGGCGAACTATTATACAGACCCAGATATTATGAGGTAAGTAACACTATTAAAGAGAATTTAGAGAGGGTTAAAACTACTGTTGAAACGGCCTTAGTTAAAGTCGGAGCAAATAGATTCGCAAAATTACCATTTCCGGAACATATGCACACACCGATTATAGATATTCTATCATGGATACTGATTAACGATAAGATGGATATCTCAGAGGACTTTTCTTTAATTGGTATCGATGATAGAGATAAATATAATCAGAACATTAATCTATTAGAATCTGTGGGATTAATTAGAAAAAGTGGAGATTTGATACTCCCTGATAACAACCTCGTTGAAATAGAGACAAAATACAAAACTTTACCAGAGAAGATTTCAAATTCAATAGCATTCTTCTTTGAAAAAGGACACATTTTTATTGACAGTATAAAGCAAGTTTTAGGCCCCCATTTAACCATAACCGGGTTTTGTTACAGAACTGCATTAGAATATGGTACTATAACACCTATCAATTACAATACTATCGAGCGGATGATCGTGGATATCTATAAACAAGAGGTGAAGAAAATAAAACTACCGAGATATCTAATTCAACTTGAATCCGTAGGTTTAATAGAAGAAAAAATAGTGTCCGGGAAAGTTGTATGGTATGGCAAAGAGGACATATTGAGAGGGATACAGGGAGAGGAAGAAATTTTACAACCCATCAGGAGATTTAACATCTCTTTAAAACTGGGTAGTGTGGATGAGTTGTTGACATAATCTGAGAAAAACCAGTGCAGTGGCCATTTTGTGAAGTTATTGGGAAACAATCCGTTTGATGGCGATTTCCAATAACCTACCTACACGACCGAAAAATGTAATATCATTAAATTGACCCCCCTATTTCAAGTGGAAAATTGTAATACTATTTTTCGCTGTTGTCGTTTCAATGTAGACATACATAGCCGTATAATAATTCAAATACATTTAGTTCAATTATGCCTTTTAGTCAAGAACTATTTGCCAAGTGTTTTTATACAATAAAACGTCTCATCATTAATCCACATATACCATATAAAAATCAATCATTTTATACGATATTCACTTGATTCTGTCGAACGATATTCAAGATATCTTGAAGAACCTTATCTGCTTTTTTTCTTAAGCACGCACTCATTTTCCGCAGGCAAGAGAAAGCGAAGTCCACGAAAGGTATATGCCGTGGATAATGGCCTTTTACTAACTGTTTCGCATCGTTTCTCATCAGACCGTGGGAAATTGCTGGAAAATGCAGTATTTCTTGATCTCAGGAGAACAGAGTGTGAAATATATCGGTTGGTAAATAAAAAAGAAGTTGACTTTTTGATCTGGAATAAAACCGTACCGGGTGCATTAATCAATGTTTGTCTGGATGTTTCAGATGCTGATACAAAGAAATGGGAGGTCGATGGATTGCGAAATGCTATGCACAAATTTAATTTGGACAATGGATTGATTATCACTTTACATCACAGCGAAACGATCTCAGTAGAGGAAGGAGTGATAGAATTTTTACCTTATCGAAGATGGGGTCTGAAGAGGGGGAGAAGGTTTTAGCCCGCAAAGGTTTTTTTCGTGAAGTTGATTACTTCTGACCGGGTGACAGTGATGGGGAGTGGTTGTATAAGTTGTTATACTGAATTTGTTGTCATGGCTGTTAAATTTTTTAATTTACATTTTGATAGTATATAATCTGTAAGATAATATACTTAAAAAACCCACTCAAAATCCTGCGGTCGGTTCAGGAAATCCAATCTTTTAATATCATGAACGAGCCCATAGATCTCCTTATTCTTATGGAATCCTTCTTTATTCAGGCTCTTAGGTACGACCTCCCTTATCTGTGGCACTTCCTTATAATTAGGGTTTGGTATTAATCCATCCTCTACCATATAATATGCTGCACCATGATGCTCGACATACGGCTCATAGACTGAAGAGAAATCATTGGATATCCAGTTTGCCATTTTTAATTCTTTCTTGCTGGTATTTACAGTAACATGACCATATTCCGGTGGTATGATCACCTTATCATTCTCATAGGCCCGTACTAATACAACATCGATAATGATTCCACGTTCTTGCTTTTGCAGCAGATAACAGGCTTCTCCTTTTAGTACTTCATATAATTCAGGATAAGAATGATCAGTTCCGGATACTTTGGGATGGTAATGTCCCTTGGTTTTCACAAACTCCCTGCCCACCATACCAGGAGGTATGATTGTAATATCATACCTTAGATGATGTGCTTTAATGATCTCATAGTCACTGCGACTTAATGCCAGGTCACGGTACATGTAATATAATTCCCTATCATTGCCTGGCAGTATATCCCTGTCAAGTAAGACTTCCAATATATCAGAAAGCTTGCGAATATCAGCATTAGCGGTTTTATTCCCGAATGTCAGTGTTTTGTTCATGTGTGATCTCAATACCATATCATATATTATATATAAATATTACCTCTAATATTATTTACTATAGAAAATCCAATTAAAGGAATTTTTTTTTTTCTATTAGGATATAATATTATTTGTATCTGTTCATTGACCGCTTACAAACGCCGGGATATTAAACAAGTTCTGATCTTATCAGAATAGAAGGATAATACAGTACCTGCAATTATTAGCACAGTAGCTACCCAAAAAATGCTGATGTGGTGAATACTTGATCTCATACTCACGAAGTCAAAGATAAACACCACCACTCCCAGATGCAGCATAGAGGACCCGACCTTGATAAAATATCCTTCACTTTCATATTTAAGACCGCCTTGCTGCAGTATAGTCAATATCACAACTGCTGTTTGTAACAGTATGGAAACGCCAAGAAGAAATTCCAGACTTGTATTAATACTGGTAAGCTGCTCAATAATAAAGGTCAGGCCCAATAAACATGCTCCAGCTGCCAAAAGCTGCTTTTTTGATATAATCCTCTTAGGAATACACAGCCCAAGCACTATTAGTAGCAATATGGTAAATGGATACATCAACTGGTTCATACTGTTGATATAATCCTTATATAGAACTGTCTCGGTCCAGAAAGGATTTGATTGCTCTGTATAGGAGTAAATCCAGATACTATATAAGCATACCAGGGCCATCATGACCAGCGTTAAAGCTGTGATGATCATCAAGTAGAGATCATAAGACCCTGGTTTTAAGGATAATTTCATTGATGGACTGCACCTTCCTTTTCAGTACACCCCGAAAATGAAACAATTGCAATAATAAAGATCATTGCAAGTAATTTCATGAGTTGATTTTGTTTCACAATAAAGTCCTCCTTTGAATTTTTTTTAATTCTCCCTTTTTTTTTAATAATGCTATTACTTAAATATATCGATTTTCTTATAATCTGCGAAAAGATTAAATCAGATAGTGCTATACAGATGGTATAATCTATATCGCATCGATGGTCTAGTGGCTATGACTTAGGCCTTCCAAGCCTACTACCCGGGTTCGAATCCCGGTCGATGCATTCTTTTGTTTTCACTGTGATACAGCATGTATCCCGGGTGCTATATACGTCAGCAAATAAGTAAATACCAGTGTCAAAAAGCACAATATCCCAAGAATAGCAGTAGCCTTTCGTATTGAGCTATATTTAGAGTATATTCTTAAGTGCAAATATGCAGAATACAGCACCCACATCATAATACTCCCGCTGACCTTAGGGTCCCACCACCATGAACTTTCTCCCCAGGCCGCCACAGCCCATGGATAGCCTAACAGCATCCCAACGCTAAGCAGCAAATATCCTACTTTAGCATGATTGTATGACACCTTATCAAAAAACACTTCTGTACGAAATAGCATGAACACACACCCGACAAAAGTGACCACTAATGAAGCATAAGCAATAAACAGCATGGGTGGATGAGTCCACATATACTCTGAATTATAAAAATATGTTATTCGAAAATAAAGCTGGTAAAGGGTCTGGTAAATTACATTCGGGTCACTTATAATATTCAACTGGTACCATTGCGTGATCTCCAAATGCAATCCTGATAACGGTTCAATAAAAGGGTTGGACAATAAATAGGTAAAAACAGCAAACACTGCAAAAATAATATTCAAACTTGATGAGAATACAGTAATTATCCCGGACTTAAGATCGTTATATCCGGATTCTGAAATAGTGAGGAATATTGATATACATAAGGTCCAGAAATAGAGTTTCTCTGCCTCTATCCACATAGGTACCGCAAATTTGAGGGATGTGATGTGTTCACCCAGGTTTTTTTGCATGTGGTCAGATAGTTCGGGTGGATAGACCACTTCAATTGTCTGGTATATACGCAGATGGAACCATGTGATGATCAAAAAGCCTATAATCAGAAGAACTGTGTCTGCTTTTCGCAGTCGGGCCGCGAGTCTGTATGCACGCTTATTCCCTGATAGTATATGGTATATCGAGATAATGCCAAGAGTTAGTGAAATTATGAAAATAGCAGTAATAACAGGCTGACCGAGAGTGGACATAACATCCCTGGCAACAAGATATTCCTGGTATGACATCTTTTGTCTATTGATGTTAATGTAATAAATATGATGCTAAATATTGCCTCTTGAAAATTCCTTAACCGATCATAAATGAATTCAACTATAAATAATTGGTTATTCTAATATCAACATCTATATAAATCGATAGATATTCCAATACCAATAAGTATATAAATAAATAGTAATTATATTATCAATAATGGACATCATAGATTATACAATTCAGAATCCATGGTGGAAAGGAAAGGAATTTATCACACAAGATAAACATATTCGTGAATATCTTAAAAAAACATATCAATGGCGATCAACAATTTTAGAGAAAGCAGAATTACTGCCTGGCAATATATTCTCAATTCGTGGCCCTCGTCAGGTAGGCAAGACCACATTAGTAAAGCTCCTGATAAAAAGCCTGATCGATAAAGGCATTAATGAAAATTCTTGTTTTTATGCCTCTTGTGATGCACTAATTGATCATAAAGAACTCTTAAGCTTGATACGGTCATTCCAGGAATTTGCAGATTTCAAGAACCTATATAACAGATATATTTTCCTTGATGAGATATCTGGTATTGAAAACTGGCAAAAGTCTGTTAAATTACTTGTAGATTCAGGTGAACTTGCAAATGTGTGTCTTGTACTGACCGGATCCCATACCCTGGATATCAAATATGGGTTCGAAAGACTGCCTGGCAGATATGGTAAACACGGGAAGGATTATCTGCTTCTGCCACTTACTTTTAATGAGTTCCTGTTTCTTGTAAGGCCTGACATAACAGCTAATTTTAGATATGCAGAATCATTATCACTTAGTGATATCAATTCTGCGGCTTATAATATAATGCCTTTTGAAAAGGATGTAAAAAGGCTTTTTCATCAATACCTGTGTTCCGGAGGATTCCCACTGGCTATAAATGAATTTTATTCAAATACCGGGATACCTGATTATATTTATGAACTATATACCAGATGGGTAATCGGTGATATCGTAAAATGGGGTAAACAGGAGAAGATCTTAAAGCAAATGTTAAGGACAGTAATTGTAAAACAAAGCACACCGGTAAGCTGGGACTCATTTGCCAAAGATGCAGAAATAAAAAGCCATAAAACTGTCAGTTCTTATGCAGAAGATCTTGAAAATATGTTCGTCTTGTTTGTTCTCTATTTTATTGATCTTAATAAAAAAGTAGCTGATTATAAGAAGAATAAGAAATTATATTTCTTTGATCCTTTTATTTATCATATGTTCAACCGTTTGCTTTTTTTTAAGGAAGCTCAAATAACTCCACAACTTATAGAATCTGTTGCTGTTGTCCATTTTGCCAGATCTGCACAAAAGTCATATCCATATGCCAATGCCAATGAAGTGGCATTCTACTGGATGGGGAAAAAAGAAACCGACATTGTGTTGAAAGACGGGAATAAATTGCTCGGTGTGGAAGTAAAATATAAGAATAGAATATCAAAACAGGATTTTGCATCACTTTATCATTTCAAAGAGGGGATTATTGCATCAAGATCAACATTTAATCCGGGAGATACTTACTCAATTATTCCTGTGCATATTTTACTGGGAATTATATAAAAATTCGTATCCACTTCAAATCCGTGTAAATCTGTGTCTGAAAAATAACTATAAAGCCGGGAATTTTAGATTTTATCAACAACCTTTTAAATTATTAATATCCTGGTATAACCATGAAATACTGGCAAAAAAACATGGAGACCTTGCCAAAATACGATATGGAGGCACTTCAGTTAAAACGACTTAAACACGTAGTAAAAACAGTCTCTGGGAATGTTCCATTTTATAAACAGAAATTCAAATCATCCGGATTACACAGTGATGATATTCGAAGCCTGCATGATATTTCCAGGATACCTACTACTCAAAAGACAGATCTTAAAGATAACTATCCCTTTGGCCTGTTCGCAGTCCCTATGCAGGATATTATACGACTGCATGCCTCCAGTGGTACCAGTGGTAAACCCATTGTGGTTGGTTATACTGCCCGGGATATTGAGACATGGAGCAACTTAATGGCAAGAAACCTTACAATGGTAGGTATTGATCATAATGATATATTCCAGAATGCTGTTAATTACGGCCTGTTCACAGGCGGTCTTGGTATTCACTTCGGTATTGAGAAGATAGGTGCTACTGCTATACCCAGTGGCACAGGAAACACTCAACACCAGCTTGAGATGATGATCGATTTTAAGGTTAGCGCCCTGCACTGCACACCATCCTATGCCTTATATTTAACAGAGACAGCCAGGGAACTGGACATAATAGACCAGCTCTCACTCAGGATAGGATGCTTTGGTGCCGAACCATGGTCAACCAGCACCAGGCGTGAACTTGAAGATACACTTGGTATTAAAGCCTATGATTCCTACGGACTTTCGGAAATGTTTGGGCCTGGAGTGGGTTTTGAATGCCAGGAACAAAACGGCCTGCATATATGGGATGATCAGTTCCTTGTAGAGATCCTCAATAAGGATGGTGAAAGTGTGGCTCCGGGAGAAAAAGGTGAACTGGTACTGACCTCACTGACAAAAGAAGCAATGCCATTAATACGCTATCGTACAGGTGATATTACTATGGTACTGGAAGATGAATGTCCATGCGGTCGCACTCATACCAGGCTCGGTAAATTCCTGGGCAGGGCTGATGATATGTTGATCGTGCGTGGAATTAACGTGTTCCCTTCGCAGATAGAAAGTGTGCTCATGGATATCAAGGAAGTAGGAGACCAGTTCCAGGTTGTCATTGACAGGAAGCAAAATAAACTCGATGAGATGCATATTAAAGTAGAACTGACCGGGCAAACCTTTACCGGTGAACTCAAGGATCTGAAAAACCTTAAATTCACAGTAGAAGAACAATTACGATCAGTACTTAATCTCAGGACGCAAGTGGAACTTGTTGAACGTGGTACTATTCCACGGACTGCTGGCAAAGCCCAACGTATTGTGGATATGAGAGAACAAAATCCTCGCTAACGCTCGGATTTTCTTGAGTATATCAAGTTATACTTGATATACTAGTGTCAAGTCAACATTCAAGTGTCAGATTGTGAAGGACATATGTCATATGACACTATTATAAAATTAACCACAGATGAACACAGATGAACACAGATTTGTTGATGAGGTCATAGAAGCTATATTTTTCAGGG
>JAIOQW010000110.1 GCA_021108405.1 Methanosarcinales archaeon | reverse complement strand
GAAGATTAGAAAATGTGAACGGAGTGAGCATTTTCGATATATCAAGTTATACTTTATATACTATAAGAAATTGTTGCAGGTAGTACTTATCATATGAGTTAAAAAAAGAAAAATAAGGGTATCTTTAGATACCCGGCATTATTTATCCGAATCTACTCGGTGAATGAGCATCACCGTGACATCCTGAACATTTATCCATATCTGACTCTGAGAGTTGCGGATGTACATTCGCATGACAGTCATAGCAATCTCCTACGCTCTTGTGGTCCTTGTGACACTCAACACATGATACGTTTGAATGTTCGGTTGGGTGGTCCTTGAACTCATTAACTATATCAATATGGCATTGTCCACACTGATCAGCGGTCACAACAGTGAAATCGAATTCTGTTGGGGTATGCGGTTTGTGGCATTCCACACAGTCAGTTGATATGCCTGATCCATGAACTACATCATGACACTCGAGGCAGTTTATACTGTATGCGTGTTTTGTATGACATGAATAACAACTGTCATCAAGCTCATTGTGTGCGGCACCCATTGTCTTTAATTCATCATATTCTTTACTATGGCACTTCTCACATGACTCATCAGCTACTAGAGTATGACTTTTGTGGCATGTTATACATTCTGAATCTGATATATCGATACCATCTTCCACCAGATCATGATGCTCAACATGGCATAGATTACAATTAGAATACATAGGTTTATCTCCGTACTGGTGACATCTGTCACATTCGTAAGGCACCATTTGTGCATGAAGGTTAACACTACCCATTACTTGAGGACATTTTTCCAAATAATCCGCATCCGGGAAGTCCAATCCACCCGGACATGCAGTGGAATCGACATCATGACATTCAATACCACCACAGTATTCCATTTTATGATCTGCATGCAAATGGCTGGGTGATGTGATACTATATACAAAATAAAATAAACATAAAACAATCAATGTAGCAAATATTATTCTCCTCATATGAATCCACCTTTTAATAAATCTTTATTTACTTTCAATAAGTGTAACTGGTTTTTGAGATAATGAATACTATACATGAACATAAATATTTCGATATGGTTTTAGTAAAAAAAAAGTCCCGCCTCCCAGATTCGAACCGGGGACATCGCGGTTACTGCGCGTGTGTGCTAAAAAGCACATGAACAAACTACAGCCGCGCACTCTAACCAGGCTGAGTTAAGGCGGGATCAGTATAAATTATTGTCTGCCTTTTAACTCTGTTGTGAATTTACACTATTATACTTATCTGTTTCGTATCATTGAGTGTGACTTTTTGATTTTTTGATGGGTGTTTGCATTGTATCGATTTGAAATTAGAAATTTTTTACTCTTGAAAAGGGATGGTGCTTATCATATTAGTATATGTGACCATGCCGGATATGGCCATACTTCAATCTGGTGGCAATGGGATATGATATTACTTACATAGTGCTCCTGGTAATTAATCCGGATCATGTACATCTGTTTATTCAATATCCTCCAAAGTATTCCGTAAGCTTTATTGCAAAGAGAATTAAAAGAAAGGAATAGTAGGATATTACGAAAGGAATTTTCTTAAACATAAAAAGTGGTGGAAAAAAGTCTCTGGGCACCAAATTGTTATCATAGAAGTATTAGACATAGTTGGGAAGTTGTTGAAAATAATATTGCCGGACAAGATAGAAAACTTGTATCTCTTTTAGAGTTTTAAAAAATTTGTGATTTGATATGTTTGAAATTCTTCTAGACATTCATGCATGAAAATCTTTGAAAAAATATGACAGGTTTGTCGACCAGATTGTGTATAGGCGTACGGGCTGACCGAAGATGATATAAAGATTGTTGAAGAAAGTATATCAGGAGATATATGAAATGTGGTGTCAAGATTGAAAGAAAACAATGATCTTCTTTTTGAGGTGATCACATTTCTCGGATTCAATGTTTCTACTACAAAAAAGTACTGGGAAATTATTACAACTGTTAAGCACCCGCATATAATAGGAAGGGAATCAGAGGTCATTAGCACATTGAGAAATCCTGATCTGATACGCCAGAGCAGGACTGATGAAAATGTGTATCTATTTTACAGAGAAATTGAATATAACAATAAAAACTATCATATGTGTACAGTAACTAATAAGGATAAAGGAATACTAATTACAGCATATATCACCGACAAAATAAAAGAAGGAGTCCAGATATGGAAAAAATCAAAGTAATCCTCAATCGGGAATCAAATACACTTGATGTATGGTTTGATAACCCTGAAAAGGAATTTATATGTGAGGAAACTGGAGAGGAGATTGTCCTCAAAAAAGATAAGGATAATAAGGTAATTGGATTTGAGAAACTCAACCTTCTCGTTGATAAAAATATAAATATACCAGTTGAAGTAACAGCCACATAAAAATATAAATTATTAGCTTACAGGTAACTAAAATACATTATCTAAATTCTTAACGTTAAATAATTTTTCGAATTTTGTATATCTTGGCGCTTGTATTGCTTTACATGAAATCGCAAATTTCAATTTTACGTGCCCTTAATTTGGTAATCCCTGAAAAGCAGTTAATTAACACTACATTTATGCACTCTGAGATGCCCTGGACTTAGCGAAGCGCCGTCCTGGGTCGTTGACTGGAGCTGTAGCCTGAAATAAAACATGAATTATCTTAATTGAGTAAAATCTGTATTCAAATTCTTTACCTTGAACCGCAGGCATTGATTAAAGTCACTTCCATCAAAGTCGCACGGCAAAAGTTCATTTGCACTACACTTCATTCCACTGAAAAAAGGGCAATTATCTATCATATGGATCAACCTGAATTAATTATTATTAACTAAATATGGATAAATAACATTTAGATGTTACGATTTCATTATCTTCTCAAGTTCGTCTCTTTGCTGAGGAGTAAGTTCTTCCATGGCTTTTTGGGACTGGATCGTCATTCTCTTAATAAAAAGTGCCTCAAGCATTGGCAGTATCAAGTTGGTATTTTCTCTATTATTATAATCGTCCCTGGCACACTCACGCATAGTACCCAGCGATTCGGCAGTCATTTTGCCCTGCCCCAGACCAGGACATTGTTTATCTATTATCAAATAATTTGTTCCGTTATAACCAAGCGGATACGACCTACATGATACAGGCTTGCTTGTTTCTACTTTACATTTCTTCTTTTCACTATCATAAAGGGCACATACTTTTTCATCATCCTGATCTACTTTATCCAGTTGAATAGTGATCGAACCATATTCACCAACAACCGAGAGATGCGGGATCACCATATACATCATCCCATGTTCCATCCATTCCTTGATATCATTAAGACAGATCGTTACATCTCTTTTACAGCATTTTCCGCAATCAGTACAATTGAAAATAAATTTTGGTGTATCGTTCATACTTGTGAGCTCCTTGTGATTTCACCTGCGATATTAGTACTCATGATCTTCTTGATCTCATCAATATCCTGTGTCTGCCCTGCAGCCCACATCAGTTTGACAAGTGCAACCTCAGGCAGCATATCTTCACCTTCAATAGCACCGGCCTTGAGTATATCCCGTCCCGTATCATATACGCGGTCACATACTCTTCCATTGATGCACTGGCTGGTCATAACTACAGGAATGCCGGAAAGTGTTGTCCTTTCTATATAGGGGATCCATTCAGTAGATACATGTCCCAGACCCGTGCCTTCCAGAACAATACCCTTATAATTAGCAGAAGCGAACAGAAGTGTCTCGGGACTGGCACCGGTAGTATATTTAAGCAGTGTGCATCTGGGTGTCATCTTGATATTAAGACTCAATTTTCTCTCATCCCGCTTAATGTAGTCAAGATATGAGGTGATCTTACCCGAAGGATAATCCACCTTTCCCAGTGGTCTTGAATTAATAGTTTGAAATGCATCACGCCGGCTGGTATGCATCTTTCTAACCCTGGTTGCTCTGTGTATATTGCAATAATCATCTGAAGTAGTGGCGTGCATAACCACTGTGACCTCAGCTATATCACTTGTAGCCACTTGAGCCGCACATATGGCATTCATAGAATTATCACTGCTGGGCCGATCAGCACTACGCTGGCTACCTACAAACACAATAGGCACAGGTGTTTCGATCATAAAGGCAAGAGCAGCGGCAGTATACATCATAGTATCAGTACCATGGGTGATAATAATCCCACTTGCTCCGGAGTTGATCTCTTTCTCCACTTCCTCAGCAAGTTTTATCCAGTAGTCCGGTCGCATATTCTCTGATAATATACTGTATATTACTTTAGCATTAAAATTTGCAATTTGTGTCAATTCAGGTATGGCAAGCAGTATATCCTGTGCAGTAAACTGACTGGTCACAGCTCCTGTCCTGTAATCCACTTTACTGGCAATAGTACCGCCTGTAGACAGGATGGATATTGTCGGAAGATTGGGATCCGGAGGAGGTATCGGGACCTCTTCAGCTAAAAGATCACTTTTTTTCTCAACCAGTTCCATTTCTACGGTATTAGGATCAAAACCGGCATTATATCCATTAATTAATTTAATCACTATAGATCCCGTGGTTGAGGGCATAAGTACGCCCTGATATGAATGATCTCCACGTTTAACAAGTACAGTATCTCCTTTTTCAATCATTGTTTTTTGCCTCTGGCAATAAATATTTCTTGTATATCCTCAAGTCTTTTCATAGCGTCCAGGACAGTATTAACTTTTATCTCAAGGGCATCAATATCATGTGTTAACTGGTATTCCCTATCCTCTATCATTCTGGATACTTCCCCTGGCATAGGACCTCCGACTATATCCCGCCGCTCAATATTATGCCTGATATCCATTGCCTCTTCAAATAGTTCCGGAGTGAGTCCTTCCTCTGATAGCTTTATATCTGCGATCTGCATTGCGATCCTGTCAGCTTCCTCAAGAGTATATTTACTACCTCTTGCCAGAGTCCCTACAATCCGGTGAGCTGTTCTAAAGGATAGCTCAGTTGTCCTTACAATGGTATCAGCCAGTTCAGTGGCTGTAGTAAAACCAATTTTTGATGCTGAAAACATATTTTGGGTATTGACTTTCATAGTTGACAGGATACCTGATGCTATTTGTGTTGAACTTGTGGCGGCAGCAGTTGCATTCCACAGATGGGGAGTAATCTCCTGCATGTCCCTGTTATAGCTCATAGGCAGAGCCTTGTTAATGGATAGTATCGACATCAAACACCCGTGAACAGTACCGGTCTTTGCTCTAATTAGTTCTGCAGTATCAGGATTCTTTTTTTGTGGCATGATAGATGATGTGGATGCAAAACGATCATCAAGTTCAATAAAATTAAATTCATCAGAACTCCACAGGATCAACTCTTCTGCTACCCTGCTCAGGTTCGTCATGAGATTGGAAAATGCCGAAACAGATTCTATAATAAAATCCCTGGTACTTACGGCATCCATTGAATTTTCTATCAATCTGTCGAATCCCAGCAGTTCACGAGTACGTTCCCGGTTAATATCAAATCCGGTCGATGCAAAAGCTGCAGCTCCCAGTGGTGATAGATTTGTTCTTATGTATGCCCCGAAAAGCCGCTGGTAATCTCTGGCAAAGGCTTCATGGTAGGCAAGTAAATGGTGGCCTAAGGTAGTAGGTTGAGCATGTTGAAGATGTGTAAATCCCGGCATAATGGTCTGGCTATGCTCTTTTGCAACTCGCAGAATAGTTTTTCTTAGTTCGTTGACCACGCGTATCAATACAATCAGTTTTTCCCTTAATGCCAACCTTATACATGTAGCAACCTCATCATTTCTTGATCGTGCAGAATGCATCCTTCCGCCTATATCTTCCCCGATCATCTCAATAAGTTCGGTTTCAATTGACACGTGGATATCCTCTAAGGACATATCAAGTGCTGTAAAACCTTCTTGTTGAATTTTTCTAAGAGAAATGAGAAGAAGTGTGCATTCATCCCATGTTATGATCCCTACTTCAGAGAGCATGATCACATGAGCTGCATCTACTAGCAAATCCGCTTCAAAAATATTTATATCAGCATCCATGGAAGAAAGGTATTTTAGAACTATAGTATCTTCCTCTGATCCCAGTCGTCCTCTTCGTAAGATATCATTCATAACAAATCAAACCTATTATATACGATAATTAATAGAATAAAAATATTTGTCTAAATATTAACTTATCTATATTTCATACTATGATTATTTTTAAGTTTTTTTTACTATTTATTTTTAATTGTACTTATATTGTAAACATTCAACTCCATACATCCTAGATTGTATGGAATATAATGAGGACATTGGAACAAAATCCTCCCTTCGGTCGGATTTTCTTGACTGAAGCTTCGAAGAAGCTGAAGATTAGAAGATTCGTAGAATCTTCGTCTGGCATTCCGGAGGAATGGAGGATTAGAAAATACGAAGTATTTTCGATTCAAGTTATACTTGATATACTAAAATAAAAGAAGGATATTTCGTGAAGTACTCCTAACTATCGCAATGCGAATTTCGAATCGGTTAGAAAATACGAAGTAAGTGAACAATTTACTATTTTATGTATCCATTTCAAAAAGTAAGTGAATAGAATCCGTATTAATCATTGTTCATATTATTTGCCACAGAGAGGAAATACTCTGTGTGCTCTGTGGCATAATTTTTACCCTCTGATTGGAAGTAGATACTATTCTACGTATTAACTTCGGCAAACGTTGACCGATTCAATACCATTTTTATTCTCGCCTTTAATTCTCTCGGATCAAAAGGTTTGACCATATAATCATTAATATCCAGATCCATTGCTTTTAGTTTATCATTTACACTTGATTTAGCAGATAGTAGTATTATAGGGATACTCTTTGTATGACCATGTTTTTTTAATTCTTTACATACCTCGTATCCATCCATATGTGGCATCATGATATCCATAACCAGGATATCAGGGGAATAGCTAAAGACCATTCCCAGGGCTTCTTTACCATTTTCAGCTTCAAATATCTCAAAGTGTTCATGCCCTAATGATTCCCTGATTATGGTAAGTACATTCTCATCGTCATCAACTATAAGTACTTTAACCTTTTTTGCCCTGGGTACAATCGATATATCATTTTTTTGTAAGAACCATACTTTTGACGGACCGATAATCTCGCAGTTTACCTTACCTTTTGTTTTCAAACCTTCCAGGTATTTGAGAGCAGTCACTTTACACATATGTACCTTTTTAACTACATCGGAAGTTGTTGATCTTCCCTCTTCCAGTACATTGATTAGTTCTTTTTCACGCCAGTGCATTATGAATAACCTTTTTTTTATTGAAATATATTAAGTACTAATTAACCGGAGTTGCCAAAGTATTATATGACATATTCATATAATACGCCCGTACATTTCTTTGGGAATCTCCTTTTGTACACTATTAAGTTTTTCCCGCCATAAGCTCATTTGCTCTATAGCAAACTTAGCACGACTGTAGTTGTTCAGTTTATGGAATTCCTTATCGACTTCGCATAGCAGAACGTTCATTTTATTATCTATTATTTCTTCCATTTTCTTATAACCCCTTTATTTGTCCTAGTATATTGAGTATAACTTGATGTACTCAAGAAAATCCGAGCGCTAGCGAGGATTTTGTTCTGGGATTTTTAAAGGAATACCCATCTCCTGTATTTTAAAGTTGTATGCAATATAGGAGACCAGGTAAAATCCCACTCCCTTCAATTTACTAATAGATTAAGGCATTATTTAATACTTTCTATTCGTTCATTTATTTTTAAACACATGAACAAAATCCTCCCTCTGGTCGGATTTTCTTGAGTATTTATCCGAGACCGTTACAATTCGTGTTGGTGAATCTTATGAAACCACAGATGAACACAGATGAACACAGATTTTCAGGCAGCGTATTCGTGTTCGTATATATACCTA
>JAIOQW010000345.1 GCA_021108405.1 Methanosarcinales archaeon | reverse complement strand
ATCCCTGCATATTGGATAAAACTACTGGCACAGATAAAGAAATTCTGCTGGATTTTTTGCAGGGGCCTGATAAACTCAGTCGGAGTAATAAGATATCCCAGCCGCCATCCTGTCATAGCATACAATTTTGAAAAACCATTCAATACAAATGCGTTATCAGTATATTCCAGGATAGAATGGTCCTCTCCTTCATAGATCAGACCCTGGTATATCTCATCTGAAATAATGGGTACACTACCTGCAATTTTGGCAATATCCTGCATAATATCAGGATGTATCACATGACCTGTGGGATTAGAAGGTGAATTAATTATTATTGTCCTGGTGTTACCAGTCAAATGCCTGGCTACTATCCCGGGGTCCAGCCTGAACCCTTCTTCTTCATGCGTATGAATAAAAACTGTTCTACCACCCAGGCATGTTACAAAGTTAGGGTAGCATGCATAGTGTGGGTTTGACATTATCACTTCACTGTCATTATCCAATAGTATCATGAACAAAAGCAGCAGTGCCGGACTGGTTCCGGAAGTAATAATAACCTGGTCACCGGAAAGTCCAAGTCCAAACTTTTGATTATAAGATTCAGCTACTGCTTCTCTTAATTCAGGCAAACCGAGGCTGTGAGTATATTTTGTCTCACCTGATTGTATAGCGCTACATGCCGCTTCACAGATATGGGGTGCAGTAGGATAATCAGGTTCACCTATTTCAAGATGTATTATATCTATACCTGATCGTTCCAGTTCATGTGCCCTTTCCATTACCTCCATCACATAAAATGGAGGTATCCTTTGAGCTTTGTGAGATATTTTTTGATTTAGTCTCATCTTTTTATCCAGTTGAAACAGGGGGGTGATATTAGGGTCTATCTGCATTTATAGACATTAATGTATATCTCCACCATAATTCAATCCTACTATGCCTATTACGATCAGTCCTATCGAAATGATCTTTAATGCATTTACTGGCTCCTTGAACCACAGGATTCCCACAGTGACTATAAGCACAGTTCCCATACCAGCCCAGATTGCATATGCAATACTAACATCTATACTCTTAAGAGCAAGGGCCATTAAATAAAAACTAAGCCCATATAGAACAAACATCATTATCGATGGTACTGTTTCAGTAAAACCATTGGATAACTTCATACACGTAGTACCCATTACTTCCAGGATGATCGCTATACCTAAATATATCCAGCTCATTATTTACCTCTTTTTCGTTAAGAAAATCCGACCGAAGGGAGGATTTTGTTATATATAATTCATATATCCTTTAATACCCTTACATACATAATTTCATCCAATGCCTCCATTTACAGTAGTATCGGACTTTAAACCCACAGGAGACCAGGGTCCTGCTATCCAATCCCTATCCGAAGGCATCCTTGCCGGTGAGAGACACCAGACCCTGCTCGGTGTAACAGGTTCGGGCAAGACCTTTACTATAGCTAAGATGATCGAGAAGGTCCACCGCCCTACCCTGATTATTACTCACAATAAGACCCTTGCAGCTCAGTTATATAGCGAATTTAAGGAATTCTTCCCTGATAATGCCGTCGAATACTTTGTCAGCTATTATGATTATTACCAGCCTGAAGCCTACCTGCCCGTGACTGATACCTATATTGAAAAGGACTCTTCGGTTAATGAAGAGATAGAGAAGCTCAGGCTTAGAGCTACTCGATCTTTAATGGAGCGCAGGGATGTGATCGTTGTCGCCAGTGTATCCTGTATATATGGTCTTGGGAGTCCCGAAGAATGGCTCAATATGACCCTAATGCTAAAGCAAAACCAGACCATAGAACGAAAAAAAATACTACGCGGACTGATAGATATCCAGTATGACAGGAATGACATTGATCTCACATCAGGTACTTTTCGAGTAAGAGGAGATACTATTGAAGTATTCCCGCCAATGTCTAACCAGGCAATACGTATAGAACTGTTCGGTGATGAAGTGGAACGTATCAGTGATTTCGATCCGTTAACAGGTAACAGATTGCGTGATCTTGAAAGTTGCGCTATTTACCCTGCCAGACACTATGTAATGCCTATAGAACAGATCGAAGCTTCTATTGTAACTATTGAAGAAGAACTTGAGACGGAATTAGCACAATTTCGATCCCAGGGCAAACTTCTTGAAGCCCAGAGATTGGAACAAAGAACACGGTATGATATTGAGATGATGCATGAGATCGGGTACTGTAACGGAATAGAGAACTACAGCCGCCATATGGACAAACGCTCACCAGGTGAGCCGTCCCATTCACTCCTGGATTTCTTTCCGGAGGATTATATAGTGGTTTTGGATGAAAGTCATGTCACCCTGCCCCAGATAAAGGGCATGCACAACGGCGATCGTGCCCGTAAGGATGCACTGGTTTCTAACGGTTTCAGGCTGCCCAGTGCATATGACAACAGGCCGCTGCGTATAGATGAATTCCACGATCATGTAAAGCAGGCTGTATATGTCTCTGCCACACCCAGCGAATTCGAACTGGAACATAGCAGCCGTATAGTAGAGCAGATCATCAGGCCCACAGGTCTGGTAGACCCTGAAATAATGATACGGCCTGTGAAGGGGCAAGTAGATGATCTAATAGGTGAGATCAGGTATGCAGTTGACCGGAAGGAACGAATACTGGTAACCACGCTTACCAAGCGGATGGCAGAAGACCTGACAGAATATCTTTCCAATATTGATATTATGGTTAGGTACATGCATTCTGATATAGATACACTGGAGCGGGTGGAGATCATACGTGATCTACGACTTGGTGAATTTGATGTACTGGTTGGGATAAACCTCTTGCGGGAAGGTCTCGACCTACCTGAAGTGGCTCTTGTTGCCATTCTGGATGCTGATAAAGAAGGTTTCTTACGCTCGGAACGCTCCTTGATACAGACCATAGGCCGTGCCAGTCGCAATGTGAAAGGTAGGGTCGTGATGTATGCTGATAAAATCACAGGTTCTATCAAAAGAGCTGTGGAAGAGACAAACCGCCGCCGCAGCATCCAGATAGAGTATAATAGGCGAAATCATATTATTCCCAGGACTATTACTAAAGCGATAAGAGAACGAATGGTTCCACAAAAGGATATCACTACTACTGAAGAATTATGTGATGATATACCTACGGAAGAAATCCTGAATATGATCATCGAGCTGGAAGCACGCATGCACAAGGCCAGTAAAAAGCTTGAATTTGAAGAAGCTGCTGCTTTAAGGGACAGAATAACAGAATTAAAACAAAAGCTGGAAGAGATAGGGATGTGAACTATTCAATCTCTCCCATGAATTCACCTGGACTGGTAATCCTTGTGAGCATGACAGGGCATTTGTATGAATCCAAACTAAGGCAATATTTTTGAAGGTATACTTCATCCGGGAAAAAGTGAGTGGCACTTGCTGTACACCGTCCCTCAACAAGAAAGATACATTGATATCCCATTTTTTTCACCTGGATACTCTTTGTCATATTTCACAATAAAGTTATTGTATCTTTTCTATATAAAAAAATTTGGCTGAATAAAATTAGTAATATTAAAATACCATAATGTTTTTTTGAATTCTTATGTTCCACTGTGATGAGACTGGTGCTGATGCACTCCCTATGAGATTTGCAGCCGCTGCCATCCTTTTTTCAATCATCATTGTCATCTCTGTAGTTGCACTTAGAGATTTCTCAAGAGATGCCCAAGTAGCCCGGTTCAGTGCAGATCTGGGAACTGTTGAAGCCAGGGCATCGGTCATCTACCAGCAGGGCGGAGCCAGGAATATTTCAGACCCGGGAGATAATATAGGTACCAGAGAGACTATCCGTATTGATGTCCCTAATGCGATAGAGATCGTGGTCTTTGGTTCCATGCCGTCCCAGGACAAAAACATACCTTTGACTATATCACCATATGAGGGTAATATCATCTACTACACAACATATGATGGAATTACCACTACTATAACGTCAAGTGCAAATTATGCGCTTCTATCTGATCCTGACAGGCCTATTATCTTCACACCCGGCTCCTATGAAGTAACCATTGAACTGGTAAAGAACGCTAAGCGCACATTTATTACATTATATTGAGGTAGTACATGTCAGGATTAAGCAAGTTTCATAAGAATGAAAGAGGATGGGCAGACTATCTTATCACCAGAGCAGGTATCCTTATATTTTGCTCTATTCTATTGCTATTGGTTTTTAAGATCCCTGCACTGTTCACCCAGCAAAATGAGATCGGGATGCTGGATGCTCAGTTGTGTTCTCTTACTTCCTTTATAGAAGGTGTTGATGGCTCAAAGATACGAAGTTCCCAGTGTTATGAATTCGATATACCACCTGGTATCGAAAATATTACCATAGGGATTTCGAGTGGATTTGTTTGTGCTAATTCGCAGATAGATACAGGTGGGGTTACCAGGGCACAGGCATTGATAAGAGGAGTATATCCTTCCAACAGCTTATGGAACAACAGTTCGGAAATGATGCTTGTTATAGCTGATATGTGTGATAACAGGACAGGTTTGGGAGATAATCTGCTAAATGAGAGTGATATGCAGCATATAGATACATTATTGTACCAGGTTAAAACCGAACTGGCAAATGAGTCGTACATTCCTGATACTACCCGTTCGTTAATAGCAGAGAAAGTGATGCTGGACTACCGGACGCCCGGGGGTATACAAAGGAGGGGAATTACTGTTGTTTACCAGTGATGAGAAAGGTATTGTTGAGCCGAACTCTGATCTTATAGCCATGGCACTGGCAGTAATCGGTTGTATCATTTTCATTGCACTTGTGTCACATATATACGATATATACCAGGAGAAAACAGATATTGTACAGCATTACGATGATGCCTGCGGTCTGGCTAAGCTGTTAAAGACAGATCCGGTCTTTACTATTACCGATCGTCCTGATTTGATCGATATATCAAGACTTGAATCACTTTCACCAGAAGAAATCGGTAATTTAACATCCCGATATAATGGATCCTTTGATTTTGTATTCAAGTTCGAGGCTCTGCCTTACTATAGCAAAGTGATAGGGACTGCGGAAGATGAAGGTATTTGCGCATCAGTACCTGTGACCATCAAGTTGAATGATGTCAGGGAAGTTCCCGGGATACTGACAGTTAAGATATGGGAGAAGTAGAGTAGATATGTCAAGGTTTATCAGTGATACTCAGGGTTTTACCACATCAATAGATGTTCTGCTGTTTCTGGTGATGGTGTCATTTTGTGCTGTACTGATGGCTCCGGCAATGATAGGCACATCCCAGATAACGACATTATATAGTGAGAATGCTGCTGAACATAATTCCCAGACAATACTATCCTCGTTAAACGGGAGGACCGATAATTTTTATTATGCGGTAGCAGGTACACAAATGGACATGATAGTAAACGCTACATTGGGATCTGGTGCTTCGGATTCAGGTATGTATGTAAAATGCAAGAAGCTTGTAGCAGGAAGGGAATCAAACTACAAGATACTGTCTGATCTTGCAAGTGAGTCTGCAGCATCCCAATTCACTATTTTTCATGATAATGGATCTTCCAGGCTGAACTTGCTTACGGATGAGTATAAGAAAAATATTGATATTCAGATGCAGGACTATCTGGATGCCCAGATCGGAGATAAATATCGATATAACCTTACTATAATATGGAGGCCTATTCGGGGAGTACCGGTAGGTGGTGAGACGCATATCGGACCCCGGGTGCCTGATACGGCATATGTAGAGAGTAGCTGGATCACCATGCCGTACCATACTGAATTTACCAGGTATCATGTAGAGATTCTGATAAAGGAAGAACTTGATGCTATTGGTGTTGATCTTGAATATGCTACAACTGGGGATAAAGATGAGATAAAAGCTTCAATTAAGGGACACGTCAATAATGCTATCAATGGTACAGTAGATGATGTGGTAAGTGAAATTGTTAAAAGAACTATTAAAAAGACAATTGAAAATGCACAAAATATGGTAACTGACCAGATAGATAATGCAATACCTGGAAAAAATACAGGTATTAGCGATAAAATACGTAATCGGATTATAGAAGAATTGAAGAAGGATCCGTCATTAACCAATGATACTATCAATGAAACATTTAAGAAATTGGAAGGTGAGTTGACTCCCTTTATAACCAAGTATATGCAGAAACTGGTTAAACAGGAAGTACATGAAGTAGTAGGGGACGAGGTGGATATATTGTGCACAGATATCACTGAGAAGTGTATCAGTGGGGCCATGGAATTGAAGGATGCAAAAACACAGGTGCTTGATTATGTGTTCTCAAAGGTCTGCTTTAGCAAGGCCAGGATGACGCTTGCATTATGGAATAAGAATATTTGATTAGAGATTGTCAAAGAAAGTTAGTTTAATTCATGAAAGCAAAAAAACCCACAAAGGAACGAACACAATACGAATCCCTTCAATATCCCTCTCATCCAGCATTGATCTGGTGACAACAAATGCATGCTTAATATCAAATTCCTTACAAAAACTCACAAGCCCCTTCAAATCTTTTGCACCAAAAGATTCCCTGTATTTTACTTCGATCGGCGTTATCCCGGATGCACAACTCATTACAATATCAGTTTCATACTTGTTCTTATCAAACCAGTAAAAAAGTTTCCCGAATAATTCTTCTGATACTTTTTTTATACAATGCAGGAATGCTATATTTTCAGCATCAAAACCTATGTCCTGCCTTCCTACAAAAGAATTCTTAAGACCAATATCGCAGAAATATACTTTCTTCTCCTTCCTTTCGGCTGCTTTTTCGCTCTTAGTGTAATAGCCGGATAGATATATCATACGTGAATTAGCAAGGTGGTAGAGGTACTGTTTTGAGGTCTCCTTGTCACCATCGGTCTGCCTTGCTATTCCAAGGTAGCTGAACCGTTCTGATGAATGGGCTGCTACGAACTTAAAAATTGATTCAAGAAGGAGAGGATCACGTATGCTAAATACCTTTACAATATCCCTATACAAAAGAAGGCTTGTATATTCCTCGGATAATATCTTGAACCACATCTCTTCGTTCTTCACCTCGAACCATTCCGGAAAACCTCCCACTGTAATGTACTGTGCAAGATAACCCAGTATCTCGTTCTGCTTTAACGAAAGTTCGTAGTAAGCATCTTTGAGGGATATAAAATCGAGTTTCACTTTTGGCAGAATTACCTTATTAAATTCTAAAAATTCCCTGAAAGTAAGCGGAAAAACATCAAGAAAACCTATCCTGCCGGCAAGACTCTCAGATGAGTCCTTATAAATAAGGCTGGAGGATGAACCGGAAACAATAAACTTTGAAGCATATTTCAGGTCATAGAACTTTTTTAAAATCAACTGCCATTCTTTAACATTCTGTATTTCATCAATGAAAACATAGACTTTCTCATCTTTAAGAGAGACCATATTCTTCTGTTGACAGAAGTCTAATGCACATTCAAGGTTATCTCTTGTAGGTTTTTTCAGGTCATCCGAATTGATGTAAAATATATTTTTAGGATTAATACCCACATCAAGAAGCTGGTTTATTGACTGGTATATAAGTGTTGATTTACCACTTCTTCGAATGCCAAGAACCGCAAGTATCTTGCGATCTTTTAGCCTTTCGGCTATTTTTTCCAGGTATTCTATGCGCTGGATCCCATGCAGTGCTTCAGGGACTTTTGCGCTTATCCACCAAGGGTTTCTTTCTATAATGCTATGTTCATATACCATTATGCTATGCACCTCTTTCAATTTATTACTAATATGATAGTAATAACATATATACTTTTTACTAGTTTGATAGGAATGTTGTTAGTCTAATCTCAATTGATAATTCCTCTCCAGCTCTGCGATTATGGAAATATAACGTACCTGCAAGAATTGTGTATAAGCTAAACAAGAACAAAATCCTCCCTTCG
>JAIOQW010000129.1 GCA_021108405.1 Methanosarcinales archaeon | reverse complement strand
AATTTACCTAAGTGGGATGTCACCATAAAACCCACATTTGGGTAAATTATTTATAGGGAATTCCCTAACCCTTGCATCAGAAGGTGCTGCTGAATTTCAACCAATGCATGTAAAGGTTGTCAAAATTGAAGATAAAACCGAAATAACTGTTTGGGAATCTGATATTAATAAACAAAAGGACGTAAATATTCCAGTTCCTGTTGGAAAATATAAACTTTATGTTCAATTACACGGGCATAGAACGATTTGGGAATTAGATAATGAAGGCAGGGAATATGAAGTCTCACTATCAAATAGTACAATGGTTCCGGCATGGGAAAATTCTCTTAGTAAAGATGTATTTGCTGATGGTCCCTGGCGTGTACAATCTAATGTGATACCCATTCTTGTTATGGTTAAAGATGCGGATGGAATATACGGCGATTACGATTTGGGAAATGTTGAAATATATCTGGATGAAGATTGCGATGAAGATAATAATGAAGCTGATGATATACTTTTAAAAACTGAAACAAAATGGGATGGAGTTATAGTAGATGAATCATTTTATAATCTATATAATCCTGGTGATTGGTATGGGATCACTTACCTGAACCCATCGAATTATAGTTTAAGTGGGGATGTTTGTTTTCATGTAGTAATCAGAGAAATTGACGACCTGTTTGATCCGGATGGCGATTCACACAGCTTTTTTAAGGTAAAGGTAAATCCTGATAATTTGCCCGTTTTTCCGGGTTGGCATCCCGGGGATATTCATTATCATAGTAGTTATACAGATAGCGTAGTAGAATTTGGATTTCCAATAGAGGCTACAGTAGAAGCTGGAAAAGCCATTGGGCTTGACTGGAATGCTATTACGGACCATTCATTTGATGTGAAGGATAGTAAAACTGAAAATTCCCACTTAAAATTGACCCCTTTTTCCCATTGAAAATTGACCCCCCCGATTTTATTGCAGGAGGTTTTTGGGTGATTTCAATGGAAGACTGGATAACAATAAGAAATCTAAAGAAGCGAAATCCCAATATGGGAACAAAAGCAATTGCAAATAAACTTGGTTTATCGAGAAACACTGTGAAAAAGGCACTACGATCAGAAAATCCACCAGCGTATAAAAAAAAGGCGTACACAAATCTGGAACTAGTGTCGAGTCAACCATAAAATATCACAAGATATATGATCTGACACGGTCCTATTTTCCAATTTTTTTTAAGACACAGATTTACATTGATTTACAAAAAATTTTTATCCTTATATCTGCGTTCATCTGCGTTTATCTGCGGTTCCTTAGAATTAAAAGAAATCATTATAACCAGAGATTATAGTTATTTATGAACCCCTGTGTCCCTTGTGGTTTATTAATTAATACTGAGCTAAATTAATACAGATCGAGTTATAATATTAGTATTAATATATATTATCTGTGGACCGACATCCGCAATAATGCACCTGCACATCCATCCCTCACAGGAGTAGCCGCATGGTATTGGGTGCGATGCTTGGGCCGTCCGGGCGGGGCGAGCTTGAGATCACGGATGTAAATAATTATTATATCTATTATATTGAGCAGGTGCAGATTTGTGTCTTCCACGATGCGAGGACGTTTGGGGGTTTGTTGAGATATTCGGTGATAGTGGAGTAATACAAGGAGAGGAAAAGGGAACCGCAGATAAACGCAGATGAACGCAGATAAAAGTTACAATGAATTTTAATTATCTGGCAGGAAGAGAGATAATCTGACTTTCTTGATTTATCTGCATCTTAAAAATAACTGGGGAATGGGACAGTCTTAGATCATATATCTAGCGATATTGTATGGTTAACGCGACACCAGAACCATTTCATTATTTACTAAAGGGACACATGTCTTATACTTCAATTCCAACACACATATATACTTTCAAGTAATATACTTCAAAGTATATGGCATTCATAGGCAGGGAAAGAGAGATCAACATCCTTATGGAACGATTTACTTCCAGTAAAGCCGAATTTTTAATTATCTACGGAAGAAGGAGAATTGGAAAGACCGAATTAATAAAACAATTAATAACTACAACTCATCAGGGAATTATTTTAATCGGACGGGAAGAATCTGTTAAAATCCAGCTTGATCGATACTCAAAGACACTTGCAGAATATTTTAATGATAAATTATTAGAAAAACAGGGATTTAAGGATTGGGATGCTTTTTTCGAATATATTTATTTTCAGGCACAACAGAAACGGTTTATCCTGGCACTTGATGAATTCCCTTATCTTATCAAGAATGATCGGTCTTTGCCATCCATACTACAGGATTATTGGGATAACAAGTTAAAGGACAGTAATATTATTCTGATAGTCCTTGGTTCCAGTATCTCTATGATGGAGAAATTAATATCATATAAAGCCCCACTTTACGGTAGGCGTACCGGTCAAATAAAACTGCAGGCACTGCCTTTCAAGGATGTGGCAGGATATATAGGAGATATGGAACGTGCTATTAAGATGTATAGTATATTTGGTGGTACACCTGCATATATCATACAGATCGACCCTGAATATGATATATTCGAGAATATAGATAGAAACTTTCTCACAGTTGATTCGTTACTCTATAGAGATATTAAGTTCATTCTTGTTGAAGAACTTGAAGAACCAAGATATTATTTCTCGATCCTTGAAGCTATTGCCAGTGGTCGTACTACATTAGGTGAAATAACTAATTTCACAGGACTTGATCGAAGTCTTATAGGAAAGTACCTTAATGTATTGATCGATCTTGGAATAATAAAAAGAGAAATCCCTGTAACAGCATCGATCAAGTCAAAAAAAGGAATATATTTATTAAGGGATAATGCATTTACGTTCTGGTTCAGGTTCATCTTTCCATTTGAAGACCTGATCGAACTCGGAAGAGGAGATATCGTATTACAGAATATCAAAAAAGACTTGAATGTATACCTTGGCAGAACATTTGAGGATGTTTCAAAACAATTTTTATGGGAAATAAATCCGGGATCCAAACTGCCATTTCCTTTTTTAAAACTTGGATCATGGTGGTATAAAGAAAATGAAATTGATATAGTAGCCCTGGATAATGAGTCTAATATTTTTTTACTTGAAGTAAAATGGAAAGAACTGTCAATATCAAATGCATTTGGTATACTCGAGAAGCTTAAAATAAAATCGAGACATGTAAAATGGCATAATGAGAACAGAATAGAACATTACGGGATAATAGCAAAAAAGATCAGATCAAAGAAAAGACTGATTGATGCAGGCTATTATGCTTTTGATCTGGAGGATTTTAACAGTGCGTGTAAATAAGAAGAGCTTAAAAGGCAAAGAAGGCGAGATATCCCTTACTCCTGAAAACCTGGACGACCTCTGGCACTTAAAATATATCATTGAGCCTGGTGATCTGGTATTTTCATTGACCAAACGTCGTATGGAAGGTGCTTCTGATAAACTACGACCTGAGAAGACTGAGAAAAGGCCAATGCGTTTAGGAGTTCGTATTGAAAAAATAGAATTTCATAAATTCTCTAACAGACTGCGTTTGCATGGTGTGATCGTGAGCGGTCAGGATACCGGAGCATACCATACCCTGAATATTGAAGAAAGTACGAACCTGTCTGTGATCAAAACATGGAAGAGGGACCAGATTGAACGGATCAAGGAAGCTGAAGCTGCTGCAAAACGTCCCAGAGTAGTGATCCTGGGAATTGAGGAAGGCGATGCATCGATAGGACTGGTTCGGCAATATGGGGTTGAAGATTACTCACAGATAAAAATGGGATCAGGTAAAGGCGAATCCAGCCAGAGAGGTGAGTTCTTTAATCAAGTAACAACCCAGCTTGCTCAAGCAGCCGGGAGTTCGTCAGCAGTAATAATATCAGGTCCTGGATTTACTAAGGACGATTTTTTTAAATTATTACAGACAACGAATCCTGAACTGGCTGCACGTGCCAGGACAGAGGATACGATATCTATTGGTATTTCAGGCTATCAGGAAGTACTGCGCAGGGGAGCAGTAGACAGGATAGTAGAAGAATCCAGGATAGCCAGGGAAGCCCGGCTTATTGAGGAACTGATGGAACGGATAGCCAAAGAAGGTGCTGTTGCATATGGCTGGGAAGAAGTAAGAAATGCAAGAGATATGGGTGCTGTGGAATCACTGTTAGTAACAGATGAATTGCTTCGCGAAGGCAGGGAAAAAGGCGAAAATATTGATGCCTTTTTACTAAGTATCGAGCACAGCCGGGGAAATGTGGTGATATTTAGCACAGAATTTGAGCCAGGGCACAGGTTACAGAGTATGGGGGCAATAGCAGCCTTACTCAGGTTCAAACTGGAATATTGATCATGAGTGCCACTGCAAAAGCAGCGAATGATATCAAATATCTACTTGATAGAGGATATCCCAAGCAAGGTGCGATTTGTTATGTCTGCGATCATTACAGGCTTGATATTAATGTGAGGTATATTCTTACCAGGGTCGTTCTATCCGGAGATACTGTAATAAGCCGCAAGGCAAAGACGACAGAATGTGAAAACATCAAAGGTACACAAGTATGGATCGATGGTTATAATATACTGATAGGAGTGGAATCAGGGTTAAATGGTGAGCCGGTATATCTTTGTGATGATGGTTTTCTAAGGGACACAAAAGGAGTTTTTCGAAATTACCACTGTTCAACTATAACGCAGAAGGCGCTGGATGAAATTATATCAGTACTTGCCGGTTTTAAGCCTTTTAGGGTGGAAATATTATTTGACAGACAAATAAGTAAGAGCGGGGAGCTGGCAAGGTGGACTGGAAAAAAATTGGAAAGAGCAGATATAAATGGCTGCGTTAGGACCTCAAGACATGTGGATTATGACCTTAAGCACTGTGGAAAAATTATTGCCACCTCGGACGGCAGTATTATTGATGCTGTGGAAAGCGTGATAAATCTTCAAAGGAAGGTGTTCGAACAGTTGAAAATAACACCTGTCACAATTGAAAGGTAACAAATATGAAACAAATAGGGATAGCAATAACTGATCCGTTGGACTGGACTGCACAGGCACTTTATAGCGCTGTGAACAAAGCCGGACATAATCCGCTCAAATTCAGACTTCATGATGTCACTACAAGACTGCTTAAGGACAATAGCCTTAATGCAGGAGGTATTTGGCTGGATACACTTGATGCACTCATAGTGCGGGATGTGGGCGGTGGCGGGAGCGGGGATGGAACTGAGGATATGTCCTACAGGTTCGATGTGTTATGCAATCTTGAAGCAAGCGGAGTGTTAATAGTAAATACACCCAAATCCATACAGACCGCAGCTAATAAATATTTGACTTCATACCTGTTTAAGAAAAATGGACTTCCAACACCCGATACTGTACTTACTACCGATCCTAAAAAGGCATTGATTGCAGTAAAGCAATGGGGTAGGGCAGTGATCAAACCTATATTCGGTTATAAGGGAATGGATATTCACTGTCTTACAGATGATGCACGTTCAATAGAGATTATGGAAAAAGTCCTAGCTAAGAGGGGTGTGATATACCTGCAGCAGTTTATTCCAAATCCCGGTAGAGATATCAGGGTATTTATTGTAAACAAAAGAGCAGTGGGAGCCATCTATAGGACTGCACCTCCCGGTTCATGGATAAATAACTTATCAAAGGGTGGTTCACCTGATGTATGTTATATGTCACCTGAGATAATGAGCCTGGCATGTCAGGCTACAGAGGCAGTGGGTACAGTATATGCAGGAGTGGACCTTATTGAAGCAAAAGATGGGTTAAGTATCCTTGAAGTAAATGGTACGCCATCCGGTAAAGGAATATATGATGCCTGTGGTGTGGATGTAGCACATGATATTGTCAGGTATGTGGTGGAAAGATTAATAAAATAACAAGATGATTTTTTAAAGTGAAATTGGAGTGTTGATCTTATGCCTGCTAATATATCAATAAAAATTGCTGTTAGTGTTGTTATGGGTGCTGTAGTTTATGCTGCTGCAGTTATATTTTTAAGTTTTTTTGCACCTGTGATGGGATTGATCGCTGGTTTTTTCAGTGTAGTAATATTTTTGACTTTAACTGATCTTAATGAGAATGAACAGATCATATCATTATCCGGATTGTTATATGTTGGAGTGGTCGCTGTGCTTTCACTTCTTGTAGGATATTTATTTCTTTATTTTTTTAAGCCCGAGATCATTCATGATTTGACATGTTATGCAATTGATTTTATTACCTTTTGGGATTTTATTATTAGTACTTGTGGGATATATGATATTTTATGTACAATATTCGGTGGTATTGCAGCGTATATGTTATTAGGTCTGGTGAAAAAATCAACTACTTGATTAACGGAATATTTTCAATGCTGGCAAACTCATCAAAATATTTCTTAGTAACATTTTGCAATTGATATGGCACATTCTATTTTTTACAATTAATATAATAATATGTTCCACTTAGAATAAGCCATATAAACCATATGATAACTAAAATATAATCTGTTTTTATCATTCCATGTATCATCCCTCCAAGCCCGCAAAATACAGATAAAGCAATGATTATTTTCAAATGTTGGTAGTTGGGATGATTTTTTACTAATCCGAGTTCTGCTATTATAAGTGCCAATCCAAGTAGTAAAATACACCCTATAAAACCTATTTCTTGTAGAGGAATTATTTGGTTGAGTTCTTGAAGTGTTGGAAGAAGCATCACTGTTGTACAAACACCAAGTAGCATGCCCCACAATCTTTCCATCATTACTGATTTGAATAGCGGTTCTGATTTTGTTATTGCTTTTTTTCTTAGAATCGTCAGCAACAAGACTGCTAAGATTAACAGTCCAACACCAATAAATATAATTTCTAGTTTCATAATTTTAATATATTGTGGTTATTTTAATATATCAAGTATAACTTGATATATCGAAAATGTTCACTTCGTTCACATTTTCTAATCTTCAGCTTCTCCGAAGCTTCAGGTGAAGATTATACGAATCTTCTAATCCTCCATTCCTCTGGAATGTCGGTCAAGAAAATCCGACCAGAAGGAGGATTTTGTTCTTGAAAAATTTTCAAGTTCTGTCTATTTTTTCCGCTACATTCAAGAAAAATATTTGGATCTTGCATCTTCGAACCCTATTTAATGTTTTCATTTTGGCTTACTATACCAATCTATCTTCCCTTTAAGGAATTCATCCACTCCTTTTTTCTTAATTCTCCTTAGATTCTTTACATGAGCATCCCCGTGGTTCGGCTTTAAAAAGTCCAGTTTCTCGCATGTTTCAAATTCATCGCACTCCCAGCACCCCTCAAATCCTTTCTTCTGAGCGCATTTCCTCATCTTGCAGAAAGGTGGACCTCCGCCACCTCTGCAAGCTTTCTTGCATCGCATTTTTACCAATTCACCCAGCACTTCATAGCATTCTTTGTAGTTCCTGTATGTGGCAAAGAATGGTATCGTAGCCAGGTATTCTGCTGTCTTATCAAATTTTGTCTCTCTTAATTCCTTTCTGAGATCCCTTGCTAAATCTGCTGCCTTTTGCCTGTAGCCAATGCAATCCCCACAGTAAAGACCACAGTATGCAATTAGGTTTTTATCTTCTTTATTGTTCATTTCTTCACCTCCATAAATGATTAACTTTCAACCTTTTTAATATTTCTATTTCCAAAGGAGTCCCGAATTAACACTTGTGTATATGCTCGTGGTCTTTCAGTATTTACTGTTATGGGAATGATTCTTTTCTTAATTGGTGCCTTCTACTTTGGAAAATCGGTGGTTATTCGGCGTAAAATCACAAGCATTAATACTTAAAAAAAACATAAGTCTTATAAACATAAAAGGTAACTATTCAGCCACCTTATAAATAGTTTACTTTTTTAAGAGACCGTTTCAATTCGTGTTGGTAAATATTATGAAACCACAGATAAACACAGATAAACACAGATTTTCAGGTAGTGTATCCACGTTTATCTGTGTTCATCTGTGTTCATCTGTGGTTATTTTGATAGTACCAACATGTAATGTAACGGTCTCTTTTTTAATAACACC
>JAIOQW010000221.1 GCA_021108405.1 Methanosarcinales archaeon | reverse complement strand
TTAGAAAATGTGAACGGAGTGAGCATTTTCGATATATCAAGTTATACTTGATATACTAGAACAAAAACACAAGATTAATGGTATGATGTCATATTAAGCATATATCAATTAAAACAGTAGAAGTGACATTATGGTGGAAGTAACTGAACCTGCAGTAGCAGAACTAAAAAGCTTACTAAAGAAGGGAAATATGAACCATTGTGGACTGCGCATTTACCTGTCTGATATTGAATACGATGGTGTCAGACATGGGATATCCCTGACAGATACCAAGAAAGAGAACGATGAAGAAATAACTATCAATGGCATCAGGATATTTTTATCACCGACTATATTGAATACCTTAGAAGATGCGAAGATAGATTTTATTGATAGTGAATCAGGAAGAGGATTTGTTATTAAAAATCAAAAATCATCGGAATGGAATTGCTGCTGCTGCTCTTGCTAACAAAGATCTAAACAACATAATTATCATCCTCTACCCAACTGTTTATGGGCCCTTGCCAGGTGTCCTGCTGCTTGTGCACCTATTAAAGATATTTCTCCTGCCAGTACTGCACTTGCTATAATCTCGGCAAGTTTAGATGCATTAGTACCAGGCGGCTGCCCTGAACCTGCTACACCCAGAATCCTGAGACATTCCTCCTGGGTAGCAAGACCGGTACCTCCACCTACAGTTCCCACCTGGATGGCAGATAGAGTAACGCTACAATAGAGGTTTCCCTCTTTAGTAAGATCCATTGTTGTGATGGCACTGCTGGCTTCTACTACATGTGCAGCGTCCTGCCCACAGGCAAGGTACAAAGCTGCAATAATATTAGCTGCCTGGGCATTAAAACCCATACTTCCTGCCCGGGCCGAACCTAACAAATTCTTCCTGTAATTTACTTCTACCATATCATCAGGATGGGTTTTTAATGTTAATATTACTACTTCCTCAGGTATGATCACATCTGCTACTACGGTCTTTCCTCTACCCATAATATTATTGATAGCAGAAGGTTTCTTATCAGTACACATATTGCCTGAGAGAGATACCAGTTGAATATCATACTGCTGCGTAATATATCCGGAAATAGCTTCTGATGCAATAGTTGCCATATTCATTCCCATTGCATCTTTAGTATCAAACCTGAACCTGAGATATATGTTATTTCCTACTACAAAAGGCATTACATCCAGCAGTTCACCGAATCTTGTAGTTTGAGCTGCTTTTGCCTGCAATTTATCAAAGTTCTCATTGACCCAGTTAATAAAGTCCTTTGCATGAGATGCATTCTTGGCCAGAAAAACCGGTGCCCGTGTCATTCCATCATTAAAAATTCTTACTCCTGCACCATTACTGGCTGTGATCACTGAACAGCCACGATTGGTACTTGCAACCAATGCACCTTCAGTAGTTGCCATGGGCAAAAAAAAATTCCCGGTAGCATATTCTCCATTGATTGCAATAGGTCCTGCTATACCCAGGGGGATCTGGACTGCCCCGATCATATTCTCAATATTACGTGCTGCGGCTTGTGCCTCATCGATAGTAAAACTACCAATATTGTCCGGATCCGTACCACTCAATTGAGCAATTACACTTCTTCGTACAGCTACAGCTTCTTTTGGGCCAGTGTGCTTATCAATAGTATGAAGTTTTATCTCTCCCGCTATTACTTTTTCAATAATCTCTTTTGTAGACATCCTATTATCAAGGCTCATGGGAAAACTTTTGGGGAGTATCATATATAATTATAGCGGCATCTCTCTTTGAACTAAGTTTATAAACATATAAGTATACATAGAGTATAAATAGGTAAAAAAATACCACGAGTTATATATATTAGGATGCATACAAAGGAGAATATTTTGTCAGAAAATAATGATGATATTAACACAGTAGAACCTTCAGAGGGATCTAAAGAAAAAATTATAGAAGAATCTAAAGAAGAATCTAAAGAAGAATCTAAAGAAGAATCTAAAGAAGAATCTACAGATGATCTTCTTGGCGGTTTGGATCTGGAATCCTCTGCCGATATAGAAATACCTGAACTGTTAGTTGATCAGGTGATCGGTCAGGAGCATGCGGTGGAAGTAGTACGAAAAGCCGCTACTCAGCGCAGGCATATAATGATGCTGGGCACTCCCGGGACCGGGAAATCTATGTTAGGAAAAGCCATGGCAGAACTTCTTCCGAAAGAAGAATTAGAGGATGTACTGGTATACAATAATACAGAGGATAATAATAACCCCAAGATAAGGGTAGTACCTGCGGGAAAGGGTAAAGAGATTGTAGAAGCTCATAAACTGGAAGCAAAAAAACGCACACAAGCACGCAATATGTTCATTATGATATTCGTGTTTGGTATTATTATCTATGCTTTTTTTTCAGGGATGTTGATCTGGGGCATTATTGCCGCAATATTGATCTTTATGGTCATGCGCCAGTTCATGCCAAAAGAAGAAGCATACATACCCAAACTTTTAGTATCCAACGGCGGTAAGGAAAAAGCACCTTATATAGATGCAACAGGTTCACATGCCGGTGCCCTTCTCGGGGATGTCAGACATGACCCGTTCCAGAGCGGAGGTCTGGAGACTCCTGCACATGATAGAGTTGAAGGTGGCGCCATACATAAAGCCCAAAAGGGTGTACTGTTCATTGATGAGATCAATACACTGGGGCTGGAATCACAACAGAATCTACTTACTGCCCTGCAGGAAAAGGAATTCTCGATCACAGGACAGAGTGAGCGCAGTTCAGGTGCTATGGTCAAGACAGACCCTGTACCATGTGACTTTATAATGATCACAGCAGGGAACCTGGATGCATTAAGAGGAATGCATCCAGCACTGCGTTCCAGGATAAAGGGTTACGGCTATGAGATCTACATGAGTGATACCATTCCTGATACCACTGATCACAGACAGAAACTGGTCCGGTTCGTAGCACAGGAAGTAATGAGGGATGGAAAGATACCTCATTTTGATAGATCTGCGATAGAAGAAATACTCAGGGAAGCACAGCGCCGTGCAGGCAGAAAAGGACACCTGACACTAAAACTAAGAGACCTTGGCGGTCTTGTCCGTGTTGCAGGCGATATTGCCAGATCCGAGGATTCTGAGTTGACCAGGGCAGAACATGTCTTAAAGGCAAAGGTCATTGCCCGTTCAGTAGAACAGCAGCTTGCTAACCAGTATCTTGAGAGAAGAAAGGATTACAGCCTATTCAAACGTGAAGGTGCCCTGATAGGCAGGGTTAATGGTCTTGCAGTAATGGGCGATGATTCCGGTATAGTACTTCCGATCATGGCAGAGGTAACGCCTTCCCAATCAAATATAGAAAGCCGGGTTATAGCTACAGGTATGTTGAAAAAGATTGCCAGAGAGGCAGTAGATAATGTATATGCTCTTATAAAAAGGGTCAGTATTACGGATTATACATTAATGGATGTACATATTCAGTTCATAGGCACATATGAAGGAGTTGAAGGTGATAGTGCCTCGATCAGTATAGCTACGGCAGTACTGTCGGCTTATAAGCATATTCCTATAGACCAGACAGTAGCCATGACCGGTTCACTATCTGTCAGAGGAGATGTACTCCCGGTAGGTGGTGTTACTTATAAAATAGAGGCTGCTGCCCAGGCAGGTATTAAGACAGTCCTGATCCCACAGGCAAATATGGGAGATGTGATGATCGAAAATGAATATAAGGATAAAATAAAGATCGTTCCTGTATCCAATATTACAGAAGTGCTTGAGCATAGCCTTATAGGACCGGAAAAAAAGACCTTGATCAAAAAGATCAATGATTTAGCTTCATTCCAGGAAGTTAATATGAAAAAGGCAAATAATTTCAAAGGCATGCCATATACAATTCCACAATAGGAGAAAAGAACATGAATAATCATACTGATTTCCATGATGTTAGAATATTGAGAAATTCAGGACTTTCCATTTTTATTGATAACGGTGAGATTGAAGAGATATCTAATAACTGTACCCAGGGGATAGCCTGCAGGGTACTGGTAAATGGGTCATGGGGTTTTGCATCTTCTGATCATATCAGTGATACGGGTGGTGTATTATCCAGCGCTGTAAGACTTGCCAGCAGGACACATGCAAGGTCTCCCAGACCGGATATCGAACTGGCTGCAGTAGACCCACCTGTAATACAAGATCTTCCATTAATAGAAAAGGATCCGGGTGAAGTATCTATCGAGGAAAAAGTAGAACTGCTATTGGAGATCTACAAGCGAGCGAAAATACCGGATGTTTCGAGTGCTAGTGTAATATATTCTGAAAGTGTAACAGAAGAAGAGTATAAAAACTCAGAAGGGGTGGAAACACAGTACAGTTTAGTAAGATGCGGGTTTGCGGTAACAGCTGTAGCATCTCGAAATGGCGTATTCCAGATGGGAAGGGAAAGCCGGTTCGATGTATGCGGATTCGAACTGTTTGACAGACATGATCCCCTTGAACTTGGCCATAAAGCAGGTACCACTGCGGTAGACCTGTTATCTGCTAATTTGCCTAAAGGCGGTAGAATGCCTGTTATACTGGATCAGGAACTGGCTGGTGTGTTCATCCATGAGGCAGTAGGTCATGCAGCAGAAGCTGATCATGTAATTGAAGGTAATTCTATCCTTACAGGTAAGGTAGGAAGTCAGATAGCTACACCGTGTATCAATGTAATGGACGACCCTACCATGCACGGGTTTGGGTATTATCCCCATGACGATGAAGGTGTCGGGTCAGTACCAACTGAAATAATCAAAGACGGAATACTTACGTCATATCTCCATTCAAGGGAAACTGCGACACTCCTTCCAGGGACAGGTAGACCTGGCCACGCCAGGTCACAGGGTTTATCAAGACCTGTTATCAGGATGAGCAATACCTATATAGAGAACGGGGATTCTAACCTTGATGAAATGCTATTGGAGATCAACAACGCGATCTACCTGATCGGAAGCCGTGGAGGTCAGGTAAATCCAGGTGAAGGTGTGTTCCAGTTCAATGCCGAACGGGGATTTATGGTAGAAGACGGTAAATTGACCACTCCTCTACGGGACGTTTCCTTATCAGGACATACACTTGATATCCTGACGAACATAAAACTTGTAGGTAATGATATGAAGATGAACTCGGGAAGATGCGGTAAAGCAGGACAACTGGTACCTGTTACTGACGGATCACCTCATATTCTGGTATCTGAGGCCACAGTAGGAGGCAGCGGATGAAACAGGATATTGATCAGGTCATGAACCTGGCTCAACAGGCTGTAGACATTGCCATACAGGCAGGTGCGGATGAAGTTGAAGTATTCGGACTTACTGGCAGAAGTGTACATGTGGATATTCAAAAGGATAAGATCGATCTTGCCAGGGAGAGTTTTGCAGCAGGACTTGGTATTAAAGCAATAGTATCAGGAGCTGTCGGTTTCTCTTCTACCAATGATCCTTCCGGTATTCGTGATTCTGCACTCTTAGCAGTAGGGTCAGCTAAGGTACGTAACAGTGACCCGGACTGGAGCGGACTTCCGGTAAGATCAGACTACTGTATTGCTAAAGGTATCTTTGATCCCGGGATAGATAATATGGATATAGATGCCTGTATCGACCTGTCTATGATGATGATCGACGGGGCGCAATCGGTTAAGGACACTATACCTATATCAGGCAAGTTCACCTGTTCAAGTTTCAGTTATGGGATCCTTAATTCAAATGGTGTGGAAGTGCAGGAAGACTCAACAAGGGTCGATGGTTTTTTTGATTGTAGAGCAGGAGAAGGTAATGACCTATCCACTGCATTTGAATTTGATATTTCCCGGAGCCTGGATATTGATTTTTTCCATATAGGACATGAAGCAGCCAGTGAGGCATTTAAAAGTATCGGTGGAGTGAGTATCGATAGCAGCGAGATGGACGTGCTGCTTAAACCCAATGCTATAGCTGATATTCTGGAAAGTACGTTCTGTCCTTCGATAAGTGCCGAGAATATCCAAAAAGAGCGATCAGCATTGATCGGTAAATTAGAAAACCAGATCGGTGTAGAGGAACTGGATATTATAGATGACGGGCTGATGGAAAATGGTATTGGCTCTTCCAGGTGTGATGATGAAGGAGTACCATCAAAGTGTAACCGGATCATTGAAAACGGGGTACTTAAGACATACCTGTATGATACATATACAGCAGGTAAGGCAAAAGTGGAGTCTACCGGAAGTGCTGCGAGGGATAACTATGCCCAGACTACCTCTATTGATGTATGCAATCTAAAGATTGAATATCCTGCAAGTGATATAGTAGCAGAGACTAATAAGGGAGTGATCATTGACTCAGTGATCGGAGCTCATACTGCTAATCCTATATCAGGTGATTTCAGTGTTGAAGCAAGAAATTCATTTTTAATAGAGAACGGGGAGATTACCAGTCCTGTCAAGTCAATGATGATCAGTGGAAATATGTTCGATCTATTGCAAAATATCATTGGTGTGGGGCGTGATGACAGAGTACTTGGGAATATTATTACACCTACCCTGAAGATATCAGGGTTGAAAGTAATAGGATAGATAAAGTCCTATGCAGCTTACAATACCCTACCATAAAACAAGCTTGCTACTAAGAATCCCCAAAACCCATCATGTGGATGTAATACTACCGCATGAAGAACCGGTCCTTATAGACCCTGATAACCTGATACGTAATGCTCTTGAAAATCCTGTTGCAAGTCCGCATTTAGGGGATATTGTTCAACCTGATAATACGATATCCATTATCGTAAGTGATTCTACACGCACTACTCCGACGAATATAATGCTTCCTCCGTTACTTGATATGCTTCTTGGTGCAGGTGCACAGAAGCAGAATATTACCATAATCTATGCTCTCGGTATCCACCGCAGACAGTCCGGACAGGAACAGGAAGCTATTGTGGGTCAGGATATATACAGGAAATACCAGTGTATTGACCATGATAAAGATCGCTGCCAGTATATTGGGACAACCAGTAGAGGAACACCAGTAGAAGTATTTGAGCAAGTTTCGGGATCTGATGTAATTATTTGTACCGGGAGCATTGAGTATCACTATTTTGCAGGATATACAGGAGGATATAAAGCAATCCTTCCCGGCGTTAGTTCAAACCGGTCTATTATGTCCAATCATGGTCTGATGATACGTGATGGTACATCCCCTGGGAATTATAATTGTCCTGTACGCTCGGACATGGAAGAAGCAGGAAGTATTTTTGGTGTGGATTTTATCCTGAATGTTGTTTTAAATAGTAAAAAACAGATCATAGGAGCTGCAGCAGGTCATCCGGTACATGCTCATAGGGTTGGCACACAGATAGTGGATGATATGTATAAACAATCGATAGAGCCGGCAGATATTGTAATAGTTTCCCCTGGCGGCTGGCCAAAGGATATTGATCTATTCCAGTCACATAAAGCATTAGAGCATGTAAAATCCGCAATAAGACCGGGTGGGTCTGTTATTCTGGGTGCTCAATGCTGCGAGGGAACAGGTAATGAAGTTTTTGATAAATGGATGAATATGGGATACTTACCTGATGAGGTTATTTCCAGACTGGAGCAGGAATTTATTCTGGGCGGGCATAAAGCTGCATTGCTGGCAAAACTGGCACTGGAATTTGATATGTATTTAGTTTCCGGGTTGACACAGGAGACTGCAGAAAAGGCATATTTTACTGGGGGATTAAGTTTGCAGCAGGCTTTTGATAAAGTTTCGGATAAGTATGGACCGGATGCAAGGGTGGTTGTAGTACCTTATGGAACTTCGACGCTGATAGAAAAAGAAAATGGAGCTAAACAATTGCCCTAATTTTAAATGTCATTGTCACCAGAAAATAATAAAAAGTCTCCAAAATTGGTGGGAAAAAGGGGGTCAATCATGAAAAAAAACTCAAGCCAGATCCGGAATTCGTGATTTCTGGCATTGATGAACTCAAACACATGGAAGATAATCTGTTAAAACCGATTGAACTACCGGGATGAGAGCGTCCTTGCTGAGAGAGGAATTTGTTATTCCAACAGCCATAATGCAATA
>JAIOQW010000225.1 GCA_021108405.1 Methanosarcinales archaeon | reverse complement strand
AGTATTTATGCTGGTTGTGTTTGATATTCTTTATTGTTATTTAATACCCAGTAATTTTTTGTTGACAAGTATAAGCAATAACTATATATGCCCTTAAGCCAATATATACTATTAACAAAACCTTAGCTTTTGAGGGAAAAAACATGGAAAATGAAAGAGTAGAAAATCGATTAGAGAAATTTCTAAAAAACCTGCGTACTGATTCAACCAGAAAAAATTATAGGTCAGGTATTATTAGCTTCATAGAATTCATTTATGAAGTGGAAAGAGAGGGTAAGCGTGCTACAAAAGCTGAAAACGAACGGTTTTTCGAGTTAGCAGACAAATATTTAGATCAAGAAAGAAATTATGAAGATGACTTAAGGGAATTTGCTGTATCACTACAAAGTAAACCGCCAATGACAGCAAGAAGTTATTTCACGGCTGTAGAAAAATTTTTATTTCGATCTGGTATTGAACTGAAAGCGAGGACACTTGATGATATTAAAGGACTTCTGCCTCGTGGCGGTGCGAAAGGTGTTGAGGATGAAATAGATAAAGAGACTATAGATAAGATACTCAAGCATATGGATTTGAAGGGTAAATCTCTTATTCTTACACTGGCAAGCTCAGGCATACGTATAAACGAAGCGCTACAAATAACACTCGATGATATTAATCTTGATTCAAAACCACCAAGAATTTCACTTCGCCCAGAGTATACAAGAACTAAAATGCAGAGGATTACATTCATCAGTAAAGAAGCCAAAAACATGCTGGATGAATGGTTGAATGTCCGAGAGAAGTATATTAAAGAATCTTTGAATAAGAACAAGGGTTTTGTCAAAAAAGGCATAGGTACTAAAAAGGCTGAAGATGATAATCGAATTTATCCTTTCAGTAGAAGCGTTATAGATCAAATGTGGGAAAAGGCATTATCAAATGCAAAGCTGCTATTTCATGATAAAAGCACAAAACGGAAAACGCTAAGAATTCATCAAATGCGAAAATTTTTCAGAACCCAATTAGGAGATAAAGTAGATATCGTTGAGGCATTAATGGGACACGAAGGATACTTAACTAATGCATATCGTAGATACACTAACAAGCAATTAGCTGAATATTATCTTAAAAATGAACGTCTTTTGTATATCTCAATGTCGGATGAGGACATAGAAGAAGTGAAAAATCAGTTAGAAAAAAAATTTGATTCTGAAACCAAGGATATAAAGGCTGGTCATACAAAGAATGCAGATGCAATTGGTGAAATGTATCTTGAAATCAAAGGGTTAAAAAAAGAGGTACAGAAGTGGCAAATAAGGTCTGATATTATGAAAAAAAAGCGTGACCGTTTAAAGGTGGAGCGTGATCACAAACAGTCAGAAAATGAACGCCTTCAATTTTTAGAAGAGAGTTATGAAACTTTGATTGAGTTGCTTTTATGTGAAGATGAAGTTGAAAAAGATTGTATCAATATATAAAAATTGTTCCACATTACTTCAGAAGTTGGTTTACTTTCCAGTTGCAAATTAATGGATGTAATCCTTATGTTATTGATAAAATCAGGGGAGATAAACCAAAGAATATGAGAGATTATTACAGCCATCAATTCGATGATATTGAATATATTCGTGAAGAATATTTAAGGACAGTACCGCAGTTTGGGATATGATTATAGTAATATCAATAAGCCAGTTGGCTATTATTTAACGTTCAGGATTGCCTTGAATGCCGCTCATTAAACGATCGTTGCTTGTAAATTGGTTTTTACCTTGTGATCAGGGCTGTAGTTGATGATACTAAGGCACGATGTCACCGACCCCCGGACGACGTTTCGCTCTGTCCTGGGCATCGGGGGTATGCTCAAAATTTTGTATTTTTATCTTTCTTGGTTGATTTGCATCTTAGGATGCGCAGATACACTAGTGTCGAGTCAACCCTATAATGTTGTAAACTATATATCAGATGTCCCCCATATTCAATTTGAGGGGATTAAACATGAAGAAATACATCGTGACGCTTACTAAAGATGAGCGCAAAACTCTTAGAACACTTGCTTCAAAAGGAAACCACAAATCACAGAAAATTCTAAACGCTCTGATTCTTCTTGGATGCGATGAGGGTGAGTATCAGATAAAACGTTCTACCAACGAAGAAATTGCCCTCATCCTGAACATAAGTATGAGAAAAATCGACCGTGTGAAGGAGCGTTTTGTTTCAGAAGGTATTGAGGTTGCCCTTAACGGAAGAAAGAGAAATCGCACCTACGATAAAAAAGCTGACGGCGATTTTGAAGCTCATTTGATTGCATTAAGTTGTAGTGAGCCACCCGAAGGCTTTGCGAGATGGTCTCTGAGATTGTTAGCCAACAAGGTCGTCGAGCTTGAATATATTGATAGCATTTCTCATGAAATGGTACGCCGTATCCTAAAAAAAACGAAATTAAGCCCTGGAAACAAAAAGGTTGGGTAATTCCACCGGAGCAAAACAGTAGCTTTGTTGCAAATATGGAAATGGTGTTGGATGTATACAAGCGTCCGTTTGATCCACGATATCCTGTTGTATGCATGGACGAATCTCCAAAGCAGCTGATTGCAGAGACAAGAACTCCAATCCCTGCTTCGTCAGGGCATCCGATCATGTATGATTATGAATACAGGCGTTGCGGCATGTGTAATATTTTTATCGCCTGTGAACCATTAGTGGGAAAACGCATAGTGAAGATTACTGAAAGAAAAACCAAGAAGGATTGGGCTTGTTTTTTGGAAGAGATTGCAAATCAATACAAAGGAGCAGAAAAAATAACGCTGGTGATGGACAATCTAAACACACACGTCCCAGGATCGTTCTATGAAATATTTCAGCCAGATAAAGCAAAGGCAATATGGGACAGATTCGAGTTTGTGTACACCCCGAAGCATGGGAGCTGGTTGAATATGGCAGAGATTGAGCTGAATGTGCTCACAGGGCAGTGCTTAAACAGAAGAATCGATGACATTGAGTTTGTCAGGAAAGAGGTATTAGCATGGCAGAAATTCAGAGACAATAAAAATGCGAAAATTAATTGGCAATTCACAACCAAGGATGCCCGGATAAAGTTATCTCGACTCTATCCGACAATTGAGAGTTGACTCGACACTAGTTCTGTATGGGGCATTTAAGATGATGCTCAATTATTATCTTTCTTTGGGGATTTTACTTCTATAATATTCGATTCAAATTTTTCATTTTCATTATAATAAATATATACTTTTATAATATAATTTGCTGTTTTTTCTGAATAAATCTCAATTGTAAATCGATCAGCTGTATTAGGTTGTAATTGTTGTGATACATTTACACTTTTTTGATGTGGCATTTTTTTTTCAGGGTCTAAAGTTATTGGATAAAATTCAGATATTCCCAGTCCCAACCCCCCCCCCTCACCCGCTTTAATAGGTTTTAAATAAATACTATCATTTGTAAAAATATAATAATCACTATTATCCTCTTTACTATGATTATGTCCATAAATATCCCAATATGTAGTTAAACTATACAATTCCCCATTATAAATTGGATTCTGAATATCACTAACATTATGTGTAATTTTCATGGTATGCTTAAATTGGTAGACTATTCTGATTCTTTCTCCCTCTGTAATATTGCCTTGCCATAGTAAATTACTATTATTAATTGCAAGAATGTCAATTAATTCGTTAGCATTAATCAAATCTGTAAAAGTTACGTTGAGTGCTGGACCCCAACCAATATTCGTTATATTAACTTCCATAGAGTCTTCGCCAATTGAACGTAAAATAAATAAGTCTGGTGTATAGTCTACAGAGGCATTTATTATTTCAATATCTACTTTGTTAATAACACCAATTTTTTTGCCAACATTTCTTGCTTTTATATCAAGAATATTTTCATAACAAGTAACATCAACAATTTCAATATTGGCTGGGGAATATATTTGAGGAAATATGTAGATTAACGCAACTAACACACCAAATAATCCCGTAATAATTCCGATTTTTAATTCTTTATCCATTATGTCACTCACAATAAGCATCTACTCTATTTAGAATCCTTAACTCAGAATCACTTTAGGGAATAGGTATTATATTTGGCATTATTTTTGAAATTTAATAAAATATTAAAACTTGATTTAAGATTTTTATATTCCCTAAATTGAGAATATATATTTGCTTTAAATAAACCAATAATATTGAATTAAATAATAATTCAATACATAATACACGTTCTTTTGATATAAAGTATTTCCTATTCATTCGGAGTTAAGGTTACTAACAGTAATTGTCAGACAGCCTGTTAATAGTACCTCAGCCTTTAGATTTCTTGTCTTGTTAGACAATATATTTTTCCATAACTTACAAGCCATGTTTTACACTTCCATGATAGCAGCTTGGTATCCAGAGTTTTGTTTGCACCACTCTTTAAGTTCAGGAACATTTAACTAAATATTCTGCTTCTCCTATCTTTGATCATCTTTGATATATAACTTTCGAAATGTTTTTACTAGTCTCATATAATAGATGTACATGATCTGGATTTCCTGCCATATTAATTATTCTAAGATCCAATTTTTAAAATTTATACCACTCCAAAAAGTAATTACTTCTATAATTTATCTTAATATATGAAGATAGAGGTGGAAAAAAACATGATTGAAATTACTTATGCTTGGTAATATCAAGCCTATTTTTTGAATTACTTCTTCATTTCATAAAATATGGTTTTTAAAAAAATTGGCACATACTGATTTTTTTTTGAAGCTTTAACATACCTAAGAAAGCCACTCAAACATCCTATTTTGGTATTTTATTTTAAATTGGTATAAACTATAGTAGAAATTGGCACATTTTACGTACTTTTTTAGAACCATCAATGTCCTGGTTATTCATCTTTCTCTTTTATGCTTCAAGTCACACCAGCCCAGCCGAGCCACCCCGTTTTGAAAAGCGGGACATCCCAAATCCTTATTTAGTTTTTACATGTCCAATTGTTCAGCGAATAAATTAATACTTCACTTTATCATCGTTCCGTGTAACATTAACACTTCCTAGCGTTTTTGAGGTTGAAGGAAGTTCGTCAAGCCCAGGCCAGCCTTTGTCTGCTGCTGTAGATAGATATTTTTCCATGCTGTCGGAAGCTTCCTTGTCAGCTCCTACTATCAGGATGCGGAACCTAACGCCAGTATCCGCCCCTCTCCCTGATTGTCCCACATAGCCAGCAATATCATACTCTCTGAGTCCATTATAAGGGATTCCATGCCCTTGAGGATGATATTTGCCTGTTGGTGGAATGGTGACGAACCACATATCATTAATTCCAGGTACATTCCCAACTTTAACCTTAGCAGGCACATAATGACTCACATAATCGTTTTTATTTGGAAATACGAACGAAAAACTAGGTGGTACTGTTAGTGAAGGTGTTGGAGTTATTGTAGAAGTAGGTGACGGCGATGTAACAGGTTGTCGAGGTGTAAGGGAAGGTTTAACGGTTAAAGTGTAGCTACAGCTCTGCTCTTTTCCATCAGCGCCTGTCCCTTTGATTACTAATGTGTAGTCGCCTGCTAGAACATTTTTGTCCACATTTATCATCATAGTTGAAGTGTATAAGGGCTTTGCCGCTCCGAACTTAGGTACGAAAGCAATTACTACACCAGAAGGTTCCCCGGTGACGCTTAGGCTAACAGTATGATCATATCCACTAATACTTATAACGGATACTGTTGTCGGAGTTACGCCACCTGCCTGAATTCCCCCTAACATTGGATCAATTGATATGCTGAAATTAGGAAGTGGTGGAGGTCTTTTTGGCCAACGCCATATGATTATTGCTACTACTATGGCTATGATAGCTATTATTGAGCCTAAATAACGAGTGTCAAAAGACCCATCCTTGTCATCCTCGGAACCGATTCCTTGAACATCATCAATTATCACCTTTCCAGAACCATATAAATCACCATCTTTTGGTTTGTTTGAAATGGTAAATTCTATTTTTCTCACTTTATTTAAATCTAGTCTCGGATTATCATCACAGCTTTTATCAGACCACCAACACTCAAGCATATCGTAGGGTACATCAACCTGTGTCCAGCCATCTTTTACAGTTGCGGCGTTTATTAAAAAGCCAAAGGTTGTATCAGTTCCATTATATTCATCCCCATCACTATAACTTAATTTGAACTCGATCGTATTCGGTTTTCCTGTGCCTTTGTAAAAAAATCTTATTCCTTCTATTTCAGACAATATACTAGGATCAATCCTCCTGTTTAATGTCACCCATCCCCATTCTTTCAAATCATAAGCAATTTCAATGCTATTACCAGTCTTCCCAGGTATTAATTTTCTATTTATTGAAGATCCATGATCGTCCCTGAATGTATACCAATCCCTTGTACTTTCCATTGGATCAATTGATATTGGTGGAGGTGGAATTGGCCAAAGCCATATGATTATAGTTATTACTATGGCTACGATAACTATTATTAAACTTAAATAACGAGTGTCCTTATACCACGGTTTTTTATTTTTATCCGCCATTTATGTATCTCCAGTCACTAAATCCCGGACTTATAATCCAAGGTCTGATAATAATATCTCAGCCTTTTGATTTCTTGTCTTGTCCGGCAATATATTTTTCCATAACTTACAAGCTATATTTTACACTTCCATGATAGCAGCTTTATACATAGAGTTTTTATTTGCACCATTTTTTAAGTTCAGGAACTTTTAATTTAATATCCTGCTTCTTTTTTCTTTGTTTATCTTTGATATATAACTTTCGAAATGTTTTTGCTGGACCCATATAATAGATGTACATGTTCTGGATTTCCTGCTATATTAATAATTCTAATATCCAGTTTTTCAGCTATTTTTCCATTATTTGGGGGTGCACTCCAATGAATACCTCATGAAAGAAGATAAGGATCTATTTGTCTTAGAATTCATTTTTATTCATTCTGATAATAAATATGTTCATAAAAAAATTACTATCATTTCCTTAAGCTTTGCCTACTACCTGGGGCTAACAAACAACTAACAATAAACAGAAATACCCTCAGAATGCCACAGGATGCGTTCTATTTTATTATATGGGTGTTTATGCCATTAGCTACAAATACATAATTCAGATACCTCATTTGCCTGCTTCTTCAATTATATTATTGCTTTATTGGTAGCTATATCTACCGTATCATTCGTCATTTCATACATTGTTAAATCTCCTATCCACAATGTTGAGCTCTCTTTCTTGATTTTCAATCATTTGAACTAATGAGAACATTCCAATAATATAATTAGCAAGAACGGTAGGCTTCTTTTACAAATAAGTTAACCAATAGCTTTATATACTATATAAGTCATTCTAATAATTAATGTTAACTATACAAATAAGAATATACCAATATATTCTAAAAATATTCGAAAAATGGAAAGGTAAATAATCATGTCAAGAGTTATTTCAATCGATGATAAGTTAGCTCGAAAATGCGATGTAATAAGAGACAAACACATTAATGCTGATGGTAGAACAGTTTCCTATTCATTTGCAATTAGACAGCTAATTAAGAAAGGAATGAATAATCAAAGGAGCTAATCAATGTATAATATAATCATGCATAAGGTGGCAATTTCTGCCACCTTTTTTCAAGTCGGGTATTAATGTGCAGATGTGAAGGAATTTCACTGCTATAGTGGGATATCCATACTGGAGAAACATGTTAGTCCAAGAACGAATGTGGGAAGCTCTGATGGAAATTGCGTATAATGTCAAAGGTGGTGAAAGTAAACCCTGAATAATTTAGTATTGTGTGTAATTGGTATTACGGCAATAAGGGGTATTCATACTAAAAAGTTATTCTTAAATGACACATAAGCATTCCATATTCTGTGTATTCGAATTCGTTATTATAAAAAAAGTTAACGCGTTAGCAAAATTATATCTTAGGTATATGAGAAAATAAGCAAAAATATAAGAAAATGGAGAAATAAAATATGGTAGATCAATCAGAAAAAATAACATTAGCTGAAGAACGAGGCATTAAGTTCAGACGTGATGAATATAATGACATTCTGATAAAACGAGTGTCACTTGATGAAATACGAGACTTTTTATTATTTTCTGATAATGGCCAATATTAGTTCATCTAATTAGATATATCTATAGGTATTTACATGTGCAATATGAGATTAAATGTAATTTTCTTTTGCAATATA
>JAIOQW010000098.1 GCA_021108405.1 Methanosarcinales archaeon | reverse complement strand
TTTTATCGGAAGTGTTGCAGAAAGTAGAATCGCACTTCCACCCAATGCCGCATGGAATCTCAACAAAGTGCACAACAGGGTGTGCATATACGGGTCATAAGCATGCACCTCATCTACAATCAACACATTATGAGATAAACCTAAAAGGCGCAACGATTGATGCTTTGACGGAAGCACAGCCATCAAACCCTGATCAATGGTTCCAACTCCCACATCTGCCAACAGTGCCTTCTTTCGATTATCCGCAAGCCATTCAATACATTGTGCAGAAGCTGCTTCTTCGTCTCTGGCATAAACCCCATCTCCACGAGAATGCTCCAAACCAATGGAATGGCGAAAAGTATCAGAAAGATGTCGTGCACTATGTGCCAGCACAAGAGACGGCGTAGCCTCTGCTGCAAACATCAATCTGTATGCTTCAACCAACCGCTCATACATTGCGTTAGCTGTAGCCATTGTAGGTAAAGCCACAAATATACCTTCAGCGAGCCCTTTTTTCATGAGGCGGTGGGCTAAACTCAAAGCAGCTTCAGTCTTTCCGCTACCTGTAACTTCTTCCAGTATGAATAATTGCGCACCATCCGCAAGTTCACATGTAGAGACATGAGACTGCAAAGGACTTGGAGTCTCAATCTTTGGAAAAAGTGTCTTCATGCCTGTTGTGGGTGATATGCCAGATGGTAACACGCCAGCCTTAGTGATTGCTTCTTCTGCTTTTAGCAATGCAATTTTATTCCAGTAATCTTCAAGCAGAATAGGTTTTGAATTAAGTGGGAAATACTCACTATTTGACCCAATCCAATCACTCAATATCGCTAAACCAGCAAGCAACCAGGATGAGCGCTTGAATAAATCTTCAATTTCCTCATCGTAACTAATCGGTAACTTATTTGATTTATCCGATATGAATAATTCAGCAACTTCCTTTACAAAGGATTTCGCCATGACAATATTTTCTTCAGTAAAGAGATTCTGCACATGTATTGTCATGCCATTGTCATCAAGAAGTGGTGGTTTGCCATGATGACCTGTTACTGCCTGAACCCACGGTTTTAGGATAAACTGCCAATCGATTTTGCTGATACTGGCACTTTTTTCCAGATGGAGCAGGTTTTCATCCCAGAGTAGGGGCCATACACTATCCCATAAGTGATATCCCATAGTGTCATGACGTATATTATATGCTTTATTGCATGTATACCCCCTTAGATGTTTGAATATATCAGGTCTGAGATTCTGAAAGCGGTCTGAAAATTTACCAATGTCGTGAATTGCAAGATAAAATGTGATGAGGTTGATTGCAGTCTCATCACTAAGGGTGGTAATCTCTGTAAAACGATTCAGAAGATGCTTATCCTTTTGCAACAACACATGCCCAACTGCTGCAACATCCATACAGTGATACACCAATAAGTGGTAGGAGAACACATCCTGACTGTCAGTATTATTTGCCTTGCCCCAGTTTTGATACATCAATTCAGTAGATGAATGAGCCACCATTTCACACCTTTTCCCTTATTTCAGTCATGAAATTTCACCATCACATACATATCATATTTTTAATTAGAGTCAAATCAATATAAATTAGTTCATTTATAGCTAGGGTGGTTTTGTACATAATAAACATATATTAATCAACTATCTATATATACATTTCCATTTAAATACTATATCATACACAAATATTTATGCATAAAACATATATCCTACTAACACAATAATATCCCCTATGACCAATCTTACACTTATCTCCACAATTTACACACTCGAACCAGTCATAGTCTGTGTCACCCGCCTTTCCCCATCAAAACTAATCCTCCTCACTGAAGAGGGGACAATCGAAAAAAAGCTCCGCTCTGAACAGACCATAGAAGACACCTTCGGCAAGATAATAGAAATCCAGAAAAAGAACACTTCCCTCTATGACCCGGTCCGTGTCGCGCAGGACGTAGCAAAACTCATAGAAGAAGAACACTCCCAGGGCAATCATGTCATGATAAATGTCTCAGGCGGCAGAAAACCCCAGGCCTTCGGGGCACTCTTTGGCGCATATACACGAAGCGACATGGTAAAACGCATAGTCTATGTGACTGAAGAAGACAACTTCATCATCGACTTCCCTATACTCAGCTTTAACATCTCTAACACAAAAAAGATAATCCTCGAACACATTGAGTCAAAAATGAGCTCAGTCCAGGATATAGCCATAGGTGTCGGCATCTCAAAAGGCATGGCATACAACCACCTACGGGAACTCAAGGCAATGGGATACATCACAGGCGAGGATGGATATAAAATAACAGATGCCGGGAAGATAGCAGTGATATGAACCAACCAATACCTACTTCACCTATTCACTTCAACCATAGCAAGAAAGGTTAACTGTAGAGGTTCGCAAAGGTACGGTATTTAGAATAAAATCTTCGCTAACGCTCAGCTTTTCTTGAGTATATCAAGTTATACTTGATATACTATTAAAAAAATTCCATTTGTTTTCATCATTCCAAGATTTTGAAGAAGATCTTCTTTTATCCCGGTGTGTGTAATTCCTAATCTCAGGATGAGATTGTTAAATGCCATTTCATCTCACTTCCGACACCTAACTCAGTTGATGCCATGAACTTTACTAAGCAGTCCAGGGTCGTTGACTTGGTAATCTCAATATCGAACCGATTACATCTAATCTGACAGTTTTATTCTGCAGTTTCTCTTTAATATCCTCAATCATTTTCATTGTTTTTCTATTATAATATCTCTCACCACAGCTTCCACAAACAAGAGTTTTTATAGTAACCATTACAATGTCGTTTTCTAACTTTATCTCTTCATCCACAATTTTTTCTTTAATATCCGGGCTGCCGCAAATTACACATTTCATAGTTTTCTCCTCCTGTATTCATTCCATAAATTGGGGTTAACCTGCTTGAATTGCCTGAAATACTTCCTGTTCTTTAATCTCGCCAAATTCTTCTTCATCCATTTCAATTTTTGCGTGTGATGTGTATAATACTCTGCTCTGGTTAAAGCATTTCCTGATCTTTAGGAGCATTAAGAACCTCAAATTACAAATTTTTTCTTATTTTTTAAAGGCTTTCTACACAATAAAATCCGAGCGTTAGCGAGGATTTTATATTTTTTCAACTTCTTTCATCCCAATCAAAGCAACACCTGCATTACCCAGTACGGCAATAGCATTACTAATATTATCCACTCTGATGATCAGCAGTGCCTTTTGCGTAGCAGTCACAAAGGCATATGCATAATCTACATTAATATTGTTAGAACCCAGTATATGTGCAATCTCATGTAAAGCACCTGGTGAATCGCTCATTTCCACGCCAAGTACATCAGTTTCAGAGACCGTAAATCCTGCTTCATTTAATTGCCTGTGTGCGATATCAGGTTTATCTACTACCATTCGCAGTACTCCGAAATCCCCGGCTTCTGCAATAGTAAATGCCCTTATATTGATATTTGCTAACTTCAGTATCTCAGTCATTTTCTCCAGTCTGGCAGGCTTGTTCTCAGCAAATACTGATATTTGTTTGATCATTTTATTTTCCATTTATCTCACCCCTATGATATGATTAATATATCCTGTGTTAAATTTTTCGCTTATCAATAACTCTCTGTGCTTTACCCATTGATCTGGGGATCGTACCTGGCTCAACAAGTTCTACTTTTGCAGAAAGGTTAAGGACAGTTTTTAGAGATTTACCTACTTTTTTCTCAAGTCTCATAAGATCAGAGATCTTATCGCTGAAAACGTCTTTAGTCACTTCTACCTGTACAGTCATGGTATCCAGTTCTCCCATACGGTCAATGATCAACTGGTAGTGTTCGGCTACTTCAGGTATGGTCAATAATACAGCTTCCACCTGCCCGGGGAATACATTGATCCCTCGAACTATGATCATATCATCTGTCCTGCCCAGTATACGCATAATACGTGGATGTGTCCTTCCACACTTACAGGGTTCACTGTTAATGACTGTCAGATCCCCAATGCGGTAGCGTATTAGTGGCAGTGCTTCTTTAACCAGTGTAGTAACAACAAGTTCTCCTCTTTCCCCATCTGGCAACTGTTCACCTGTCTTTGGGTCAATGACTTCGATCAGGAACTGGTCAGCCCAGATATGAATACCGTCCTGATATGTACATTCAGTGAACAGGGGGCCGCTTATTTCCGAAGTCCCGAATATATCATATGCTTTAATTTCTGTCTGTGTTTCTATACGCTGGCGCATCTCCTGGGACCATGGTTCGGCTCCGAATACTCCACATTTCAATTTTGTATCATCTTTGAAATTGAGCCCTAGTTTATTGACAACCTCAGACATATATAAGAAATAAGAAGGCGTGCAGGCAATAACAGTAGAACCCAGGTCCTGCATTAATTCAATTTGCCGCTCGGTATTACCTGAACTGGTGGGAATAGCACTTGCACCTACCATCTCGGCACCATAATGCAATCCAAGCCCTCCTGTGAACAGACCATAGCCGTAACCAACCTGAACTACATCTTCTCTGCCAACACCAATAGATGTCAGTGCCCTGGAAAGGGATATTGTCCATTCTTTAATATCGTTTTGAGTATATCCTACTACAATTGGTTTGCCTGTGGTCCCGCTGGACGCATGGTACCGCACTATCATTTTCTGGGGTACGCAGAACATACCTGTAGGATATGTATCCCTTAGGTCCTGTTTGGTAGTAAATGGCAATCTGGTAATATCAGCAAGTGATCTTATATCATCAGGTGAGATACCTGCTTTATCGAAACGCTTTTTATAAAAAGGAGAATGGTTATAAACATAATTAACAAGCTGTACCAGCTTTTCTTCCTGGACTTTTTTTAATTCGTCAACCGGCATCCGCTCTATTAATGGGTCCCAATAATCTGTCATAGTTATCAAATGATATTGTGTATTATATGGATATAAAGTATTTGATATTATTAAAGGCCATAATAGAAATGACTATATAGTAATACTACTTATCTATCAATTCGTAACATCAATTGTTACAATCGGTTATAAAAATATACAATAGTGGTGTAATATATGGCAATGAATAAAGAACTACCAGAACATGTAAAGGAATGGGAACATACAAATCCTATAGCATATAAAAACTATACACATGAATTCTATGCAGATCGAGAAGAGCATATCCCGGAAATAATACATAAAGTCGAACCAATTGCAGATAGTGCTGTTAGTTGTGTACGTTCATCGAATGTTTGGGCATGCTTCAAGACAGCCAGACAACAGCTAGAGGACCCGTATGATAACATCCAGGTTCTAGCATTATATGATTCCATATATGATAAACTGGAATTAGAGGATAAAAAAAAACTGGCATATCATTTTGCATATTAGGAATGGTAAAATTTCAAGTTAATCAAATCGAAGGGAAGATACCATCTTAGGGGGTTGGATCTTCTTATTTTTTTTTAAAAATCCTCGCTAACGCTCTGATTTTATTGCCTGAAGCTCCAAAGGAGCTGAAGATTCGCAGAATCTTCACCTGAGGCTCTTAAAAGATTTGTAAAATCTACTCTGTGCTCTCTGTGGAAGATAATATAAACAAAGATTCATACAAATTGAAAGGGATACTATTTGATCAAAATCAAATCAGTGTTAATCCGTATCTGAAAAATAACTGGAAAATGATACCGTGTCTATCAAGTTATACTTGATGTACTACGATAATATTAAGTAAAAATAATATATATATATATTATTAATACTTAACAAACCACATAACTGGTTTGGAACGGGATTGGTATTTTATCAGATTACAGTGCTTACATCTGCACTATTTCAGGTTGGAATTATTAGATGAATAAATCATTGATATATACTTCAACAGCATTTTTTTATATTTATATTAATTCAATATTTGCAATAATACTATATTTTCTCATAGGCTTGAAATATGAAGCTTTTGTATTAGGAGCAGCAATAGATATTTTACCTGTTTCTTTAATCGCACTTATGGGTTCTCTTTTTTTTATAATAGAAATGAAACAAAAGTCAAAATACGGGGTTCTTGGTATTCCACTATGTACCTTAATAGCAACAATTCCTGTGATCCTGTATAAACTTTTTTTATTAAATGAATTATTTTTTAAGCCTTTGCTTGTGTTGATAGCTCCATGTTCTGTGTTATTTTTCTTATCAGTTCCAATAGATCAAAGAAACATTGTCAAATATCCTGTAATAATTACCACATTAATAAGTATTTATATCATTATCAGTTATTGTTTTTTCTTAGATAGTTCCCATATGACAAATTATTCACTTATTTGTTTCCCTGCTATCGGTATTTGCTTATTATTAGTTGCAAAAAAACTTCCCTAAATCAACACACATCATGATTTGGTTTGTTGTAATTTACCGCTCTTGTACTGCTCGATCGCATCGTTGACAGATCCGTCTGCGCCAGTTACGATAGGGATATTGGCAGCACCGAGTGTCTGGACAGCATTAGGTCCTACGTTTCCTGTGATAACAACATCTACCCCTGTATTTACAATAGTCTGTGATGCCTGTATTCCAGCTCCACTCGAAGCATTTGCACTTGAGTTTGAGATCGCTTCATATTCCATTGTTTCCGGGTCTACGATCATAAAAAACGGGCAACGCCCGAATCTTGAATCTATGGGAGCATCCAAAGTTGCTCCTGTTGAGGTTACGCATATCTTCATGTTTATTTATCTCCTTTTGAAAAATGTTCTATATTGTTTTAGTATATCAAGTATAACTTGATGTACTCCAGAAAATCCGACCGAAGGGAGGATTTTGTTCTTGATTATCTGATTTGATATTGATCATTGATGTTTGCCATGTCTTACACATCCGGTTCTGGCATAATCATTTTCATCCTTTACCCTGTGTATGTCCATACTTTTACACATTGGACAGTCCTGGGGTCTTCCTGTGCCATGCATGACCTCCCATATGTGGTGGCAGTCGATACACCGGAACTTACGTAACTGATTCATTTCCATCTTATATGTTCCACCGTGTATTCGTATCGCTTTTCCACAGACCAGGGCACATCCTATCTTTTTTCTTGCTTCGATCAGAATCCTGTGGAATGTTGGCTGCGAAACTTTCATATGATCTGCTGCTTCTTGTTGATTCATTCCAAGATAATCTTTCAGTCGTATGCTCTCCATTTCTTCCATTTTTAGGATCACTTCACCTGTATCCTGTAGACAGGTGGAACATGGTTTGAAGTAATTGTAACCGAATGATGCGTGTATATGGCGATGCTGTCTTGGTCTTGGCATATATGAATATATATTCATAATAGTCTTAAACCTTACGGTAGTGTTGTAGCAATCCAATTTTTTTCAAATGGACACAATCTGAACTTAATAAGAACAAAATCCTCCCTTCGGTCGGATTTTCTTGACTGAGGCTCTTAAAAGAGCCGAAGATTAGAAAATGCGAAGCAATTTTTTATGTATATTATCTTACAGATTATATACTACAAGTTCAGAAAAGGTTTTAAGAGATAACTGAACAATAATTATAATAAAATCAATAGGTTCGACAAGAAAAAATGACTGATAATAAATATTCCACTTTCATCCGGGAGCGCCTTGAAACGGGAAGGATGGCTGAAGCAATCGAAACTTCCGAAGCTATAGGTTCACCTCTTTCAAAAGAAAAATTAAAAAAATACCTCGATGAATATCTTGAAAAAGGATGGATGGATAAAGCTGTACAAGGTTCGAAAGCTGCAAAAATAACACTGTCCGGTGACATGCTGACCGGCTACCTTAATAAGTATCTTGATGAAGAACAGGTATATTCGGCTATTAAAGGCTCTAAAGTCATAGGAGTTTCACTTCCGGAAGATAAATTAATAGAGACAGGAAAGAAGTGTCTCTTAAAGGGAAAGTTCCATACTGGCCTGGATGCATATAAGAAAACCAGTAGAACACCCGGGGAAGATGAACTCATTATCTGCGGTAATAAGTGTTTTAGTGAAGGACAACTCGGTCATGGTCTGGAAGCATATAAAATGGCAAATACCACTCCACCTGATAAAGAACTGGTTATATGTGGTAACAGGTGCTTTGATGAAGGATGGTCCAAGCGTGCTCTGGAAGCCTATGATATGACGAAAGAAAAACCTCCGAAAGATAAACTAATTGCATGTGCGCAGAAGTGTCTGCATGAACAGCGTCATGACGAAGCAAAGATGATTTTTTTAAAAGTATTTGAGTTATATCCGGAAGTATCTGAAAACAGGCTATTCAAGCCTTTGCAATAATAGTGTAATAATAATAGTGTAATAATAATAGTGTAATAATAAT
>JAIOQW010000213.1 GCA_021108405.1 Methanosarcinales archaeon | reverse complement strand
TTGGAATACAGTCCTTTTTAGCTCATGCATCGGGACATGCATCAGCAGATGAGATCAAAAAAATGGTTGAAATGATTAATCCTCAATATCTTATTCCTATACATACACAGCATCCGGAACTTTTTTATAGTATATCGAAGCTGTTCAGTAATTCAAAATCAGAAGAAAAGGAGGATGGATTAAGGCTTTAAATCGAAAAGGAAGCAAGAGAATTCTTACTGACAGTGATTGTTGGACAGCTTCAGTCAATAAAATCCGATCGTTAGCGAGGATTTTGTTTTAAAATAGGTCGCGTTTATCTATTGTGCAATACAAAATCCTTGACCTTTTTACTCAACCTGAATCCACAGGCAATCAGTTCGTCCAGAGTATCTCGCATATCTAATTTACCATCTTTCTGTGTGGATATAATTACAAAGATGCGTCACTCAATAGATATATTCAAGAATTGAAATATCTCAAGGTCTCTGATCGCTTGATTGCCGCAACAGCGAAGTTTTGGATTGATTACTGGCGAAATGAATCCCCTGATGAGACATATTTCGTGTGTTATTATATCGATGGCAATACGAAAGCATTGTGGTCCTCGAATAGATGTTACAAAGGTCGAGTGACGATGCTTGGTCGCGTCATGAATTGTCTCGAAAACGTGTTTATTCATGATGGTAAGGGGCATCCACTCTATTTTCAGACCTTTCAAGGGCATGCCGATCTCGGAAAGCATGCACTCTCTATGCTTACTAAATTAGCAGAACTTTTGGATGATCCATCGACACATATCACTGTAAAACGAATATTGGTGATGGGTGGAGGGGGCAATGGTGTAAAAACGCTCAGGGCCTTTGAAGACAGCGATGAGTATTATATCACCATTCTTGATGATAACCAGACAAACGAAAGGAAATTCAAGCACATCCGTGAAGAAATAGAATATAAATACGGAAATTTGGCAAAATGTATGGATCATGAAAAATTTGAATTACAGACGCTATTCGAATCGATTTTCCAGCTCAATGGCGAAGCTTTTATTACCAATGAGGAGAAAAGAATTGAACTGGAGATGAATCCAAAAGAGCCGGAGTTAATGAATAAACTTAACAAAGGTCTTCGTATATTGAACACGATGAATATCCGCGATTCTGATGGACACTCTATAAGATTTAACATGTAGATTGTTTTGTCTCAATTAGGTTGGTAGCAAAACCCAGATACCCGAAAGTCATGTATTAGCATAATTCGATTTATTCACATATCTTGTTTGATTAGCCTCACAACATATATCGTTTAGATATTTCTTTGCCTCCACATCACAACCAGTGCCATACTCAACAGTGCGACTATGATACCGAAACTCGGTGAGCTACTGGATTGAGACTGGTTGGTAGAAGATGAGGTAGTGGTGGTATGAGACGGATTAGGGCCTGAGTATTGTTCGTCGAGGATGATGGGGTTGGCGATTGTGAATTCAACAGATTGTTTATCATTATCTGGTGTTGTAAATTGAACAAAAATATTGATAGGTGCATTTCCATTAGTCCAATCACCTGTAGGTACAATTATCCATGAGTATGTTTCATTCCATCCTGATTCCACATTAGTGGCATGAATCCACTCATCCATCTCACTTGGACCGGATATTGTTTGATATGCTTTCGTAGTAAGAGGACTATCTAGATATATTGCGATATAGCTATTTTTTTTTGAAGTTACTTCAACCTTTATTTCACAAGGTTCACCAATCTTTAATTGAACATCCTTAACAGTTGCTTCTTGTCCATTATACCATGCATTGACAATTCCAAAATCATTTTCTTCAGGCTCAGCTAAAGTAATTTGATTTAACCATAACATGAAAAAAACTACTATTATAAGATATAACCATCTTTTCAAAATATCACTTCCCTAAAATATTATCATACTGTGATGATACTTCATTAAGTTTTAATCCATCCCCAACTCCCCTTGGACCGGGTGGAACTACAATGAATGTTCCAGTAGTAAACTTAAATTCAAGAGGTTTGTTAGATCCAATTTGTGACATATTATTTGAAGTATCATAAACAAATTCTCGCATCCTCCTATACACCTGCCACTCATGCCCGAACATCGGATTAGGATGGCATACATTATCAGCATCAAAAATCAAAAAGTCATCAATCCTCCCCTCAACATCTATCAACCAGCTATTAAAATGCACAACATAATGCGGCGGAGGCAGCACAGGCACCCCCTTAGGCCCCATCAAACAAATATTTCGAACACCCAGATTTATCAATTCCTTATCATCATCATTCTCTGCAAACAAATAATCAGGCTCCATATCCACTCCGATCGTCACATTCTCATCCCAATAAGCAAACTCATCAGGATTAAAACGAGTCCCGTTCTCCATCGCATGCTCAGCCGTCATAGTAACCCCCACAGGAAATCTCAAAATACTCTTAAGCAACCCGGCACCCTTTTTATTAGAATCCCGCACATCATCAGCAGAGTCACCAAAATTATTATCGATCTGTTCATTGATCATCTCAGCAGCACCGAGATAAGTCTTATTCACCTGATACAAAACCTCATCCACATACCACTCCCTTACCTGGCTGATCACCTTAGCACTCGCACTCAAATAAACCCCATTATTAACATAACTTGCTTTATCCACATATCTTGTCTGGTTAGCCTCGATCTTAGGCACCAGATCCAGTGCAGTAGCACTCATAGCATCAGCAGGATTCGGATAATTCTCATAATTGATCTGCTGATCAAGATGAACATCATTCTTAATCTCCTGTGAGATCTCATCTACAGCCAATCTTGCCTCAGAATAAACCCACTCAGGAGGATCAGGTGAATACCTCCTCAATTCAATCTCTCCACTAAGATCTCTATCCTTGATATAACCCAATTTATTCGGATCAAACACCTCATTCTTATATTGAAAAAAAGCCTCTTCAAGACCAGGGTCAGTATAACTACTATAATACTCTACGATCCCGGATGAATAAACATCATCCACATCGTTTCTTGTAGATAACGCAGTACCGGCATAACTAAGATCAATATTAGTAAATGAATTCTCTTTTGCCTGTAAAGTAATAGTAACAATATCCACCCTGGTATCAATAGTGGTCATATAATCATATTCAGTGCGGTAACATGTATCTGCATAAAAACCACCGGCGGGTAAAGGTTTCATACATGTATACTCAACCTCATAAGCATGCCGCCAGACGTGTTCTCTTGTCCAGGTAACCCTCCATATCTCACCATATAAATTACCAGGTACACAAGCATCTTTTGGCACCAGATCTATCTGTTCCATACTATCAGGTTCACCCCATTCACCAACATTATAACTTGCTTCATATCCCTCATGCTCTCCCATATCAAGACTCGTTTGCCTTTCAATCCCTGTAGCCAGACTGGTGCTATAAACCTGTGGAATTACCATCTCGATCAGTTTACTAACATCAGACCCACCGACGATCGAATCATTATTCAGAAAATCCATTATCGGAGTCGCATTAAAATCAATATGCAGACCCTTTTCCATAGCCTTAGTAGCATTCTGCGGATCACCGGTAGATTGAGCCGCATCTGCCTTCGGATCAAACTCAACACTACCATTTTTGAGTTCAATACCCATTACAACATCACCCAGATCAACATTTTTTTCCTTATACAGGATCTGCTTGACCTGCATCATGTATTCAATAACACTGGCTCCATCCACTGAATTGAACACCAGTCCCTGATCCAGCATCAATGCTGCGTTCACTATTAGCGATAAGTGGTCATTATCGACAATGTTTTTTGGTCCTTTATAAAAGTACTGAGTGTACCCTCTTCCTGCTGTATAGATCTGTGCCAGAGTTGTTGTTTCTGCCATTAGTGCATCTGCACCATCAAGACGCTGCTCGTATTCTTTGGTCAATAACTCAAGCATAGGGTATCTGCAAGTGATCAGATTCCCAAGTCTTAGATCTTCCTGGTAGACTATTTCATTGGTCTCCAGATCGACTATTGAGATATTAAGAGGTACGCTTACTCTCCAGTAGGTCACATAGGTCTCATTAGCACCCAGTCCAGGCACCTCAACTTCCCTATCCAGACCCATGTATATGTAAGTGATATTAATATCCTTCCAGTCTGTTAATGGTTCGACATTTACTGCTAAACCCCGGTAATCAAAGCTGTTGTACATGTAATTTGTCTGGATGAACCGGTTCATAACATACATGATCATGCCTCTGGCCCAGTTGTGGTTAAACTCGGCAACACTGCATTCGCCATCTGTGCTAAGGTTATACCGGCTCGTTGGTTCTATCACGATAACAGGTGTCTCTCCCATTTGTTTCATAGCATCCATACCTGCGTAGTTGATGATCCTTGCAAGCTCGGCGCAGGCGTACATGTAGGCATTATCGACATTGTTCACAGTATTTCCTTCGCTTAGTGATTCAGCCATTTCGCGATCCATTTTGTCTATGTGGGTGGTAAAAGCAATAGTCATAATAACCATTATAATTCCAAGAATAGTCAGTGGCATTCTGGCTGAATTGTTATTGAGGAATTCTTAATGGGAATTTCATTTGAGAAAGGAAATGAATGAATGTATTTAATATTTGTGTTTTATATCTATGACTTTGTATTAATTTAGATATTATTAAAGTATATTTATATGATGTGTGGGGTAATAAGGTACATGAGGTGGGGATGATCTCAATGAAAGAACAGATAAAGTACGCAAAGTAATCAAAAGATAAATCAGAACAAAAGAGGGATGGAAAACATTGATACGGTTTGATAACGCTCATAGAATAAAAGGACATAAAAAGAGAGATCACAAGCATATGTTTGAAAATGAGGCACAGGAATTTGAATTTATTAGCCCTAAGGATTTAATTGATGAATTATTGAAATTAATAGATGATAACCGGAGGATTATTAATGAAATTAAAAGACGTTGAGATTATAGTTTTAAACGATGAGGAATATGGTGATCATTTAAACAGGTTATTTGAAAAGGTCGGAAGCGGTAAGATAAGTGAATCAGAACCACATAAATTAATAGTTCGAACAGCAGAGGATATTGGGAAGATATTAACGCGGGAGCGCATACGCCTTCTTCACGTAATTAGAGAAAATAAACCAGAATCGATCAGCGAACTGCCAAGAATTCTTAATCGAAAGGAATCTAATGTGCACAGTGACCTCACATTCCTAAAAGGCATTGGACTTCTTGAATTAAAAGAAAGTAAGGATCATGTTAAGAAAATACCTGTTGTTGATTATGATGCCCTACATATCACAGTCCCACTGACAGCATAGGATATGTTCATACTATATTTATACGAAGTTGGGTGGGATGATACTTCGCACTTTTGTTTAGGTACCTCAAAATATGTCTAACATCAGACCACCATCTTCAATGAATATGGAATGAAAAATTTATGCAAATAGTCTGCCAATCACAGATGGCAAAACGCCAAATTAAAACGGGTGCGCTCAATTAATTAAATGGGCGCGCTCATTTTTAATGAGCTTTTGCTTATTTCTCATAATATGCGCCATGTCCTTTACCTTTCGATCTAGTAAATTCCTCGTTAATCGATTTACCAACTCTTATTTGTAGGATACATTTTTTATACTCAAAATCTATACTGGTCCCAATATTTTACCAGATTTTATCTACACCCACTCATCCGAGTATGCCCACCTTTGCACTATCCGTCCGTCAAGCACACCATTACTGCTGGGAAATTAATGGAAGTTGTTGTGTAACAATGAAACATATTTAATACTTGAATTACTAACCTATATAACGAGAATGATACAATGAAACCAATAGAAGTCATTCTGGATAAATTAATCGAAGAACAACCCCTTCTTAAGAAAGAGTATAAAGTTAAAACTATAGGTATATTTGGGTCTTATGCCAGGGACGAACAGACAGAGACCAGTGATATCGATGTCCTTGTAGAATTTGAGGGTCCAGTTGGCTTTTTTAATTTTATGAAACTTGAAGATCACCTTAGCGAAAAACTGGGTATAAAGGTCGATCTTGTTACTCCGGATGCACTGAAACCACTGATCAAATCCAATATATTACAGGAAACAGTTTATGCCTAAAAAAAGGAATGTCATTCTGTTTATTCAAGATATTCTTGAAGCAATAGAGAATATTGAGGAATTTACGCAAAATATGGCATTCAGGGAGTTTTTGGCGGATAAAAAAACCAGAGATGCAGTAGTGAGAAATCTAGAAGTAATAGGGGAAGCTACGAAAAACATTCCTAATGAAATTAAACAAGAACATTCAGAAATAGAATGGAAAGCTATCGCAGGTATGAGGGATAAGCTTATTCATCAATATTTTGGAGTTAGTAATTCAATTGTCTGGGAAACAGCCACTAATGATATTACAATTTTTAAAAATCAAATTAAAGTCATTCTTGAAAGAGAACTACACCAAGATCATACTTACGCCCTTCCTTCACCCACGTAACATATGGTCTCTCACCTGATTTTCCTTAAACTACCCAATACTGCCTGTGCCTCTTCAACAACTGCAATAGTAGGAATTGTTTCAGGTTTTGCTTCAGTGAATTGTTGCTGGTTATGATCGAAAATTTTCTGGAGAACGAGACTGGATAGAATCAAAGCCGGCTCACCCCGCATCTGTGAAACATCAATAATACAGATTTTTCCATGTTTTAATGAATAAATGAGCATATCCATCATTTGACTGCCAGGATCATGAAGCATTTTAACGATGTTTGTCATATTACCCCGTGCTGCTACCATTTCAACATCCTGACTGGGTTCTAATCTTAATAGACCTTTAATAAGATCAGGATCAGCAGCATTTTTATTCTTAAATATTTCATCCACTAATTTCCGCCAGTCACTATCATTAAGGCCTTTAAGCTTTCTTACATTTTGTTGTTCTTGTTTTTCAGGAGATAATGCGATTGAAATAACTTCCGATGGTCTTAATCGTCGAATATCAAGCTTTATATCATTAGCCACAAATGATTGATAAAACGGACTGGGTCCTTTCTTTTTCGTAAATACCACAATTTTATTCTCCAGTTCAACAACATCACACAAACCCGGGCGATTCTTATCATCAGGCCAGTAATATTCGCCATCCGGGTCAAAGATCACTGTCCCCACAGGAACTTCTCGTCCATTTCTTTTGGTGATAGTCGGAGTTTCTTTATATAAACTACTAAAGAGTAATTTATTAAGATTAGACTTGCCAAAACCGGCCCGTGCAAATATAAAAGTCCTGCGGGATACAAGGGATTGCACATGGAAACGTGGAATGACTGCCGGATATTTTATTTTAAACCAGGATTCATCTTTCAAACGTTTGTCATCTCCACTATATATAAATTCTCCAAGTGCAAAATACCCGAGTTCGATCCCATTGAGATGATGACCTGCTACTTCATAGAGTATCTCATCTGATAAAAATGAAACCTTACTTCCTACATGAGGCAATCTTCGATGTGAAGCAGCAAAAACAACTTTTTCATCCACAATGTGTATTACTCCAAGAACTCGAATATCCACACGGTATTTTAAATATTGTACTCTAAGATCTTCAGGAATAGGTCGGTTATCTGATAAAGCTCGTATTCCATAATCTTCTCCGGAACTTGAAGTAAGTTTTCCTTCCGAAGAGATAGAAGTAATTCGACCCAATACGCCTTCTTCTTCAGTATCAAGTTTAACTAAAAGGAATTGACCATGCATAGGTACATTTTGGAAATCATTACGATAGGGCAAAACCAGCTCAGCGTGAAATTCTAATCCACCCTAACTGAAACCCCTAAAAATTCCAACTATTTGTTCTTTTGGAAATAGTTTCATTCTTACCTCCTATTTAGAATATCCGAATTAAAAAAAGTAGTGTCAATAGCAAATAACCCGACAAGAGTCAGAGAAGAAGCAACAAAAAAAACAGGTGTTGAGCATATACCACTTTCATTCGTGGAGCAAAGTATAGTTGTCTACTAAGATAAATCTAGAATTTGTATTATAAAAATTCCACCCGAATGCATAGGGACTTCCTGAATTAAGAGAAATTATTCGTGTCCAGGGTCATATCCAGTTGAAAACCAAAGAAGGTTATGGTAAACCTGAGAAGGCTATTATAGACACAGCTCCTCCAATATCTCTTATACCATTCGATATGTGGAGACATATGGAAATAAAGTATATTGGAGAGGATTATTTAAGGGGAGTAGTGCCCGATAAAAATAAGATTAAATTTTTTTGTTATATTAATCTTATGGTTTCCAACAGTACTTCCGATTATAGGGAGTTCCGAATATAAAAAAAGGCTCTTCCTGTGTTTCAAGTTGTTAGTTCAAGATTAAATTGAGCAAAGAACCCA
>JAIOQW010000002.1 GCA_021108405.1 Methanosarcinales archaeon | reverse complement strand
ATATGAAAAAGAATGACGAGTTTGAGGAAGTATACGAAGATGTTGTAATAGAGAATTATGGCATTCCTATAGTTTTTACAGACGTTCTTGTAAGAAAGCATAAAAGTACTGGAAGAAATATATACTTCAATCATCCAGATTCCATACAAAAAATAGAGAAAGGATTAAAATCAGCGCTTGGTATTGCACCCAGAGGGCACGTTTCTTATAAAAGAAAATTAAGCGAGAATGGACAAATACTACTGTTACGGCTCCCAAAGGAGCTTCGAGAGTCGTATCATATTGAAAAGGGTACGCAGGCTTCAATAACTCCGATTGGTACAAAAAAAGTTATCATAGAGTTTGAATGATCTTCAAATTGCGCCTGGAAAGACACATTATATAACCTTTTCTAATTCTGTAAAAAATTCTATGGGCAGGATACGAGCTCTCATGGAGGTAAATATCACTGCAGAAGGCACGGTTTGTTAGATAGTACCCCTCATATAAAACTTATTAGTGGAGTTATAATTGTCATAAAGGATTATGCGGAAAAAGTGACTGAATTTTTGAGAGAGTATAATGCAGAATTTTATATCAGGGATGTGATATTGTTGCATGAAGATGAGGTTACTTTACGTAAATTTCATTACGAAAGCTATATTAAAACTTATGTCAATACCAATTTTCTAATGGAGCAGGATACAATAAAAGAAATCCAGGAAAAAGCAGATAGGTTCGAATCTCAATATAATAAATTAAAACAAGATTTCAAAGACTATATCAAAAGCAGCAAACAAAATGAGGCAAAGCAAAAAAAAGAAATAAGAAAAGAAATATCAAAAAGTTTATTAACTGCGGCAGATTCATTGAACAGAATAGTTGAATTGGATAATGATAATTCCTGCGAATTAATGAAACAATATTTGGATAATACACGAAAAAATATTGAAATAGTTTATCAACAAATGCTTTCTGCAGTAGAACTTAGTACTATAGAACCTGGAAGTGGTGATGAATTTGACGAGCAGAAGCATACGGCTGTCGAATTGGAATATGGTACAGCTTATCCGGAGAACACTATCTATAAAGTAATAAGGAAAGGATATATCCTTGAAAATGATATAGTCCGCCCGGCCGAGGTAATTGTCATGAAAAACTCTTCCAGGCAAAAACCCATTAAATCAGGGATTTTGAACCGAATACTTGGATGGATCAAAACCAAAAATTCCAATTATGAAGAAAACAAGAAGGATCAATAAGAATTTAAAAAATTATTCAATTATCACAGAGGCAGATCATGTTTGATAGAAATATACTTGGCATAGATTTTGGAACAACAAATTCCAAAATGGCATACATGTTACTGGATGAACCAACAATTATCCTGAATTCCGAAGCAAAGAAAATTACACCGTCTATTGTTTATCTCAAGAATGAGAATGAGGCAGTGGTGGGCGAGATTGCAAAACACAATATGATTGTAGAACCAAAAAAAACCATATCTTCTATCAAGAGAGAAATGGGAACTGACTATAAGAAAAAGATAGGGCGGTATAAGTTTCCTCCTGAATATATTGCAGCACAAATATTTAAAAAAATATCTGATGATGCTAATAAGCGGCTAAATAAAAAATTCACTGATTCAATAATATCAGTTCCTGCAAACTACTCAGACAGTCAGAGGCAGTCCATTAAGGATGCGGCTGAAATTGCCGGATTCAATGTATTGAGAATGATAAATGAACCTACTGCAGCAGCCCTGGCATATGGAATAAAAGAAGACAGGGATAGAAGGATACTGGTCTATGACTTCGGAGGTGGTACATTCGATGTCACCATACTTTCTGTTCTATCAGGTTTCTTTGATGTTGATTCAACTGCAGGTGAGCATAGACTTGGAGGAGATGATATTGATGCACGTATTGAAGAGGTAGTAATTCATAAACTGGAAGAAGATATGGGTGTTGATATTACTGATAACCTGGCACTTAGTGCAACCCTGCGAGAAGCCTCAGAAGAAGCGAAAATTGCACTGTCTTCATTAGAAACGACAACGATCGACATACCATCTATTGCTGCAGATAAACCGCCATTTTCCCTGGAATTGACACGGGACAAGCTAAACAGTATAACATCTGACCTGATCGAACGCACAAAAAATCCCATTGAGCAAGCATTAGATGATGCTTCCCTTGAAAAAAATGAGATTGATGACATATTACTGGTAGGGGGTACAACTCTTATGCCTGCTGTACGTGAATTTGTAACTCAATTCTTTGAAAAAGAGCCTATAAAAGGACCGGACCCATATGAAGCAGTGGCACTGGGTTGTGCTGTTGCCAGTCTGGAATTTGGAAAAGAAAGATCAAGGATAGCTAAGAATATTGAAATAAGTGATGTGGTCTCAAGTTCCCTGGGTGTATTGACAGCAGATGGTACTGTATCAAAGATATTGGAACGAAACACCAAAATACCTATCATACGGACACGTAATTACACTAATAGTAATGACTATGCAGATGAGGTTATAATCCCTATTTTCCAGGGCGAGGGGGAATATCCTGATGAGAATGATCATCTGGGAGAGTTCTGGATATCTATTGAACCTATGCCAGTAAACCAGAATAGGATCGATGTGAGTTTTGAGGTAGGAAAAGAGTTCGGAATATTACATGTAACTGCGATAGACCAGATGTCAGGCAATGAACGTACTGTGAAAATGGAAGCAAGAAGCACACTTTCTAAAAAGGAAAAAAATAAGTGGATGAAGAAATTGCTTGGTGTGGAGAGTATTGAAGTTAATATTAAAAATATATCAACAAGAGATGCATTAACTCTTTACCTTAATCCGGTTCAAACAATAAAGGATCTCAAAAATGAATTGATGGAAAAAGGAATCATGAGCAGGAAGGATATGCTTTTTTTTGATGATATTGAACTTGAAGATGCTAAAACGATATCCGGGACAGAAATTATAAACATGGGTACGATAGAGATCAGGTAAAAAGATGAGTAAGAAAATAAAGAAACCACCGTTCAATAAAAAGCCTGGAAAAGAACAGGAAATATCGAGTGTGGATGATCCATACTGGAAAGTATCCGGTATTTTCAAGGATCCCCGGTGGATGGGAAGATATATTCAAAAATTCGAGGAATTTGATGAGGACTATCCGTTATGGGTAGGCGAACTCATGGAAGGAACACCTACATTATACTGCGTCCTCGGTGTTACAAAAGGAGCAAGTGAAGAAGAGATCGAAAATGCTTATGAAAGAAAAATGAAGTTATCAAGTTATGAGAATGAAGTGATCATGGAAGCCTTTGAAGTTCTAAGTGATCCGGAACTTCAAAAGGAATATGATAAACTGCTTTTGGTATTCAGACAAATAACAAAATGCCTACCTCCTGTAAGCAAAGCCGACTTGATAGAAAACCATAGTGCAAATATTCAAACTGAAAAGGAATATAGTAGAATGAATCAACTCTTTACCACCTATAAAGGTTTTATTGAGCTTTTTCCATATGGAATACCTGATCTGTATGATGTCATCGGGCTTACAAAAAGATCCACAATTAAACAAATAAAAAGAAAATGCAGATCAGGTTCTAAATTATTTAATAAAATATACACAATTCTTGGTAATCATTCATCCAGGGCAGATTACGATTTCATAAATTATTTTTTTATAAAATATATCAATGAAGGAATATTCGAATCAAGGGATCACTACAAGGAGAAATGGGATAATATGGATAGTGATCTGTATGAAAAGATGATATTTAATGCTCTTACTGATCCGGATGAGATCAAACAATCTATTATACGTTTTTCTGAAATAATGAATCAAAATCAAGATTGGAAACAATATCTTCCTCCTAATAAAAAGACTTTTTTTTCAATACTTGGTCTGGATCATAGCATGCTGTCAGGAGATAAGAAAGAGATCGAGAAAGTCATTCGTGGAAAATACAGGTTCCTTGAAAAAACTCCACAGGTCAATCTGGCTTATAGTATGCTCAAGAATGCTTCCCAAAGAGAGGATTATTTGTGGATCATTGAAAATTCTGAAATCATAAAGGTATATGGAGATTTGTTTTTTTCAGGTATTGATCATACTGAAATCCAGTCAGGAGTAATGCAGGGTTATGAGATTAAAGAAGACTCACAAAGCGAAGAAAAATATACCCAGATGACTTTTGATGATATTATGGAAATGGTCGAAAAAATAGTAGGGAATGAACCAAATTAAGTATCCACTTTCCCTGTACTACACTCATTTACCACACTACGTCCAGTTTCCATCAATTCTTTTACTCGTTCGTTTGACCCGGATTCCACATATATCCTGATTATTGGCTCTGTACCGCTTGGTCTTATAAGTATCCATCCGTCAGGATACCATATCTTAAGACCGTCAGTATCGTCCACATCCTCATGCTTAAGAGCCAGTTTTGCTGCTTTCATCACATCAACCGGATCATCGCATTTGATCTTGTCCTTAAGATTGTGATATACAGGAATATTGTCTCTTAATTCTGATAGTTTCTTGCCTCCGGCAAGCAGCTCAAGCATCTTAGCAGCCGTCATCGCACCATCACGGCAGTACTGGAAATCAGGGAAGATCAGACCTCCATTTCCCTCTCCGCCAAATACGGCATTGATATCGATCATCTTGCGTGCTACATCTATACTGCCTACTGCGGTCCAGGTAAGTTCGCACCCCATTGACTCAGCTATATCCTTTAATCTCAGGGATGAACTAACAGGTGTAACTACATTGCCTTTCTTTTGAGTCAGTACATGTGATCCCATTAGAGCCAGCAAGTCCTCTTCATCAAGGAACTCTCCTTTTTCATCTACAAATGCCACTCTATCAGCATCCCCATCATGGGCAATTCCTACATCAGCACCTGCTGCTCTTACAGTGTTCATCAGGTCGCTCAACACATCTTTTGTAGGTTCGGGATTTCTTCCTGGAAACGTGCCGTCCGGCTGGGCATTAAGACTTATCACTTTACAGCCCAGTTCCCGAAGCAGCAAAGGAGTCACTGCACATGCGGCTCCGCACCCCGGATCTACCACTACTGTAAGTCCGGCCGAGCGAATGGCATCTGCATCCACATGTGCAATAATACCGTCCATGTATGATCTAATGGCCGATCTGTCCTTGGAATATCTACCAGTCTTATCCCATTTGGCTTGATGAAATTTATGTGAAAAATAGATGTTTTCTACTTGCGCTTCACCCTCTCTTGAAAATTCTGTTCCGTCTCCTGCGACTATCTTGAGCCCGTTATATTCTCTTGGATTATGTGATGCAGTGATCATAATACCTGCATTCGCCCTGTCACGGATATAATATTGAAGTGCAGGTATCGGTAGTACTCCTACATCTACGACTTCCACTCCGGTTGACAGCAGTCCTGCCACTGCAGCAGATCTCAACATATCTCCTGAGATACGTGTATCCATACCCACTGCCACCCTGATGCCCTGATTGTTCTGTAATAAGTATGTTCCAAGACCTTTCCCCAGATCAAGAGCCATATCAGGTGTTATTTTTTCATTAGCAATTCCTCTGACTCCGTTCGTACCAAATAATTTCATAGTCCTATCACGCCTATATAATTGGTTTGTGGGTGAATAAACTTTGTTATGAATGGCCCTCAACCCAGAACTCACCTGTTGTGGTATGCTCCTTTTTCCAGATAGGAATCTCGGTCTTAATTCTCTCGATAGCATCGGAAAGTGCTAAAAAAAGCTGCTGTCTGTGAGATGCTGCTACTACAATATATACAATATCTTCACCAGGCATTACCCATCCTGTCTTGTGGTATATCTTAATATCAATGATGCCTTTACGCTCTTTGATATCATTCTCTAACTCGTTGAGTTTTTGTTTTGCCATACTCTCATATGATTCGAACTCAAGGGCTTTTGTCTCTATTTCCCCTGTCTTTTGCCTGACAATTCCGGTAAAACTCCCAATTGCACCTGCTTCGTTGATACGGGGATGACGTTTCATACATGCAATGAGAGAATCAAGTGTATAGTATTCAGGCTGTTGTTCAATTATATCAAGAAGTTCTGTGATGGTGGTGTCTGTGATCTCATCCGGGTCGATACTGAGTTTTTTTATAGTATATTGAAGCTCAAGATCACCCATTACTATCCCGGGCAAATGGCTATCCTTGAACCCTTCAACTACTGCATAGTCCATACCGGCATTGGCCAGTTCATCCAGTGCATGTTCAAGTGTGGTGTTTGATGAATAAACTGCAGTCCCGATAGAGGTTACACCTATTGCTTTATCAGCACCGGAATCCATATGCCTTCTGGTATCTGTGCCCTTCGGATTAAGATCAATATTGTGGATGTGCTTGATCGTACCCACGTGGCCGCGTTTTATCAGCTCACTGACCAGTCTTTCAATTAATGAGGTTTTACCGCTTTTCTTATACCCTGTTACTGAGATGATCTTCATAAGATAGCATTAATTCATTACATACGATATATATATGCATCCTTAGTAAATCTATTATTTATTATATACCGACATTGTAACTACTTAATGAGACAAAAAACTGCCACCATGGGGCATAATAAGACTATTATATATAATAAAGAACAGTGGGAGATGCTTATTAATTTCAGAAAAAAAGCATCTCGTGTGATGTATGCCCTTAAAGATGCCGGACTGGATTGTTTTATTTATGGCAGTGTGGCCAGGGGTGATGTGAGTGCAACCAGTGATATGGATATAGTCATCCCGCATGTAATGCAGTCATTTATAGTAGAACTGGCACTGGATAATATTGGGATCACTGGCAGAAAGCTGGTACAGGCCACTCCTGGGAGTCTTATTAAGGCCCATATCTACCTGCCGGATAATACTATGGTGACTTTTCCTTTGGTACAGCCGGTAATGCGGGATGTGGATTTCTATGCATTCGGGGGCAAACTGGGTCCTGATAAGCTTGAAGATATCGAACATAACCGTGTGCCTGGTGTGAATAAACAATTGATGGTGATAGAACCTAATCCAGGCGGACATATTGAAACACCGGTATCTGATATCTCTCCCGGTGCACTTGCTAAGAAATTAGGTACCGGACAGGATATTATAAATGAGAGGATCAGGGTATTGAGCCGACGGGCCAGGGTTGGTATCACCGGAGTATATTTAGACCGTATGCTTGCACCTGATGAAGGATTTGAGGTAGTGCTTGATGGTATTGCGGCTGAGGATTCACTGGTACGAAGGATCGTGAGGAAAAATAGATGATTTATAGGATAAATTAGCTATTGTGAATTATTTATTGCAAATGCATAATATATATATCCCTCAGAATCATACAATATATACAATTCATTCTCACCACCCTTATCATAATACATATCAAAACCAAGGTAATTAGTTTCATTACCTAATTGTCCACATACTCTGCACATCTCTGTATCATCAATCACTTCAATTCCAGTAAATTTAATTGTATATGATGTGCCATTTTCAATATCTGTGATCTGCATTGGAGTTCCTATTGGGCACCAGCCATTATCAGGTTCATCAAGTATCTCAAGTTTAACATCATAGCCATTTATAACACAACCGGATGAAGCCACAGCTAATATTAACAGAACAGTTGCAATAATCGTTTTTTTTAACAATTCGTCACCTTCTAAAATTCAGTTGATCTTATTATATATATATGTTTTTATATTGACAGCATCTCCGAATAACTTCTTGTAGTATGAGATCGTCGAAAAAGGGCATATTCCGAATAATTTGCAAATTGGGAATAAATACAGCATGACACAGCACAACGTTTTTTTAATGATGGAAAATCCCACGGTATTTCTCCTAACTTTGAATCAGGACCAATTGTAAATTTTTTTGACTCATTTACTTGGCCGATTGCTTCTTTTTTAAGCATCTGAATAGTAGGGTCATTTTGAGGTGGCTCTGCTGTTGCTATCGCTGTAAAAGTTAACAAAAATATCAGCCCTAATAAAAAAACGGGCAGAATAACTTTAATTTTCATATTGCACCACGCCCTCTAAATAAAATAGTTCCATTAGAGTGTATTTTTCTAATAAGAAACGGTTGTTCTGGCAATCCTCTAATATCCACTACAAATTGCACACGCCAGATACTCTGATTATCCACGACAGCATCTTCTATAATATTATAATTTGACCATGTTTCAATCCATTCTTTTGTATTATTGTCAGTTTTTGCATATTTAATGGCTTCTTCGGGAGTATCAATTGGAAGTTCTATCTTGTGATTCTCTTCCTCAATACATCCTAAAAAAAGGATGCTAAAACATACAACCGTTATTACTATTCTGTGTGTTAATATCTTCATCACGATTTCTTCCATTTGCTTTTGTTTATAAATAATTTCCGAATTAATTATTATTATATA
>JAIOQW010000298.1 GCA_021108405.1 Methanosarcinales archaeon | reverse complement strand
CCTACGCGGGTCCGTCCCCACCTTGGGCATACTCTCATGCACGTTTTGGAAGTCACGGTATACTCCGTACAAATGTAACGAGGCCTGTATATAACTATTTCAAGGAATATGCCCTTTCTTACATTCTACGATACATGATATAATTAATAAACTTTTCGAATGTACTGCCCTCTAACTGCCAGAATCAACCTGATATCCTTAAAGCTGGCCCCCCACCAGTACAAATAACCAAACAAACGGCACCGCGCATAATAAACACATTAATACCTGCCTGTCAAAAACTTTCATATACATTATTCAGATAATATTTCACCCATGTCAATGGCGGTAAAGATTTTGGTTATCGTTTCTGGCATATACGACATTACGACCAAAGGAAGCAATACATACCAGGGTTGATTCAGTTCAACTTAATCATGCACAGCTCCCAAGTTAAGCTCTATCCTCATACCGTCGCCCCCTGCACCCCACGGTACAGGTTCGGCATACCATTCGATCAACCATCATCGCTACTATGAGTTCGTCCGATTATTCACGTATGCCGGATAGGGGATACATGTGTGCGCTCTCCCGAGGCGCAATTCGGCCTGCATTGGTCTGGCTTTCCTATCATGTTATATCTTGCATTCGCTTGCGCTTCGGTCTGTGGTTGCCGATACTAAGGAACTCTGCACAGTACCTCACGATATCGCACTTCCTGTTCTCTTCATCCGGGACAGACCCAGATGGGGGAATTTTAACCCTGATTTAAAATTTAAAGATGTTCCAGGAATTCTTCCAACGAAATTCCTGCCTGATTCAATACACCTTTAAGAGTGGATTTTCTTATTGGGTTATGTAATGGCACTGTAACACTTGCTTCTCCTCTCTGCATGAATACATGGCTACCTCTTTGCCGTACTATGATAAAACCCATCTTATTTAAGGATCTAATAGTTTTCTTGCCAGAAACAGAAGGAAGTTTAGGCACTGGCAACTTCCACCTTATGGACTTCGGAATATGCTTGTGCTTGCTCTTGTATGACTTCAAGAACCAGTTGAATTGCTTCTTTGATATTTTCTAAGGCATCTTCTTTTGTATCTCCCTCACTTATTGCAGCAGGAAGCTCAAGACATTGAGCAGTGTATCCTCCTTCATCAGATTCTTCAAGTTTTATTGTAAACTTCATGATTGTAAATTGAATTTGTAATTATTTAAACTATAGGGTTGTGAAAAATCCCACCTAAAATGGCCCAGTTTTCCCATTGAAAATTGAGCCCCACTATTTACTGAAATTATACCATCGTTTGCAAGGCTTTCACTGGCTCATATGCAGGCTCTTTATTTAGATTGATTTCTGCAATCATTGGGAAGGGATGGCATAGCTTAAGACCAGGTAAAATCCAATCTTCGAGGGTTGAGTGGAGTTTGGTTATTATTCACCGAATTTCTAAAATAACTACTGGCAGTTTGGTCAAGGTGCAACGTGGCAAGGCCTTTTATCCGTCGTTATTCGACGTCCTCGGAATATGGTCGTTCTTCTCGTTTCCAGAGTTCCCACATATCCCGTGCCCCATGAATAAATCCGATAATATATACAGCCTCCTCCGTTACTTGATAAATCATACGATAACTTCTCACAAAAAGTTCACGGATACTCGGGTTGTTGAGCTCTGGCACTATGCGACTTCGCTCTGCAAAGTAGGCCAATGAACTTGATGCGTCTCGTGCCTCACGGACAAATACCACAGCATAATGCGGGGAATCCTTAGCAATATAGTCTGCCTCCTCCTCGAGATCCTTCCAAGCCACCTCAGTCCACTTTATCTTCCGAGCCATTTGGACATCCTTCGCTCTACCTCTTCCTGACTGAGCACACGGCCTTTTTCAATATCTTTCAGCCCATGCTCAATCTTCTCCTGCACATAGATGTGGTACTGAATGTCCTCAAACGATGCATCATCTGGAATTTGATCAAGCATCTTTCGAACCTCTTCTTTTGCTATACTCATGTTTACCTCCTATTAAATGGATGTGGGCTAACATTGTATATCCGAACTTGCTTCGCATATCCTGCCTATTTAGTGTTATATACGATCCAAGACTATATATGTATCCTTCTGCTGACGCATATCTCAGTAGGATTACCCCAAACGGAAAGGGCAGCACATAGCAATTCATTATGCGACTTCTTGTCACAGCACGGTATACTCCGTACAAATATAACGAGGCCTGTATATAATGATTTCAAGGAATCTTTCCTTTCCTACATTCTACGATACATGATATAATTAATAAACTTTTTGAATATACCGCCCTCCAACTACAAGAATCACCCTGATATCCTCAAAACTGGCCCCCCACCAGTACAAATAGCCAAACAAACGGCACCGCGCATAATAAACACATTAATACCTGCCTGTCAAAAACTTTCATATACATTATTCAGATAATATTTCACCCATGTCAATGGCGGTATAGATTTTGGTTAGCGTTTCCGGCATATACGACATTACGACCAAAGGAAGCAATACATACCAGGGTTGATTTTGTTCAACTTAATTATGCGTGGCTCCTAAGTCAAGTTTTATCCGCATACTGTCGCCTCCTGCACCCTGCGGGACAGGTTGAAGTATATCCTTGAATCAACCATCATCGCTACTATGAGTTCGTCCGATTATTCACGTATGCCCGATAGGGGATACATGTGTATGCTCTCCCGAGGCGCAACTCGGGCTGCATTGATCTGGCTTTCCCATCAGGTTATACCTCGCTTACCTGTTCTCTTTGTCCAGGAGCAGACCCGGATGGGGGGATTTGAACCCGCAGTGGGACATGATTATTTATACCTCCAATGTCCTGGTTATTTCTCTTTCTCTTTTATGCTTCAAGGCACGCCGTCAACGACCCCCGACGCAAGTCGGGTTGTGAGGTACGTGTAGAAAAATGTGTGGTAAGCGAGTAAGTGTGTTTTCACTAAAAGTAATTTGGAATTGTAGTATAAAACATGTATTCCACCAAAACTTAACAATATTGTAGAGATCCTTTCAAGACAATTCATGTTTTTTCAATTTTTTTATGTTCTTTTTTTCGGTAATACTAAGATAATTATCAGAACTCACTACCTTTTTTCCAGTTTTCATCTCAAGTTCCATTCTTGCATTTCCTGCAATTTTTCCTCCTTCTTTTGAAGAATCAAGACATTCATTAAATCCTTTGGAATCCTTGGATTTTGTGATTTCTGTCGTGGATTTTTCTCCGAGCATTGTAAATATCAGTTCCAGATCAGTCATGTGATCTCTTAAGTTCTGGTTTTTTTTCAACGGATCTAAATCTTTTATATTTTTGTGTTCTTTTATCGTCTTTCCGAATGTGGCTTTGGAGATTTCATTTGTTAGGATTGCATACTCTAAACTCTCTTTGACCTCTCTATCCTTCCATTCTTCAGTAAGTTCTTGCCTGATTGCGATTCCCCTTAGCCTTTTTTCTATCCAATCCCTGGGATAGCCTTTTAGTTCGTAATACTCTTTGACCCTATCCTGTGCTAGTTCGGGGTTTTCTATTTCATCAATCCTTTCTTTTCCCAACTGTGCAAGCCATTGCTTAAATGGTTCAGCTTTTTTTGATGGGATTGATTGAATCAGTCTAAAAGCATTTTTAGTATTTACACAATCGGTATACCTTAATTTACCATCCCTGGCAGGTAGTTTCAAACCGTGACAAATTGTCACGAGTTCCGGTTCCCTCTGCTTGAGCTTTCTCCAATAGGCAATTTCATCTTTGCTGTCTGTAAGTATTGCGATAATATCCGATACAGAATAGTACCATTTATCATCATGCCATGTTCGTCGGATTTTTTTATCCCGGAAGACAATTAATGATTTATTGTGGGGTTTCATTTTAATTACAACATTTGTATATTTTCAAATAACTTAAGAATATCCCTTAATAGTAACCTACCCTAAAAAGTAATAATCTATTTAATTTTCCCGGGCTTTGTTATTAATACTTGCAATCTACGAAGTCACAGTATACCCCATCCAAATGTAACGAGGCCTGTATATAACGAATTCAAGGAATATTTCTTTTCCTACACTCTAAAATACATGATATAATTAATAAACTTTTCGAATGTACCGCCCTCTAACTCCAAATTCCCACTACCACGACTGGCAGCTCCCGTATCCAGCCCCAATCAACCTTACCCCCACAAGGTCCAGCCGGGAAGCGTTCCATTTCATCATCAATAAAAAAATCGTCATTAATATAAGGTAAGCTGTCTTTGCTCTGGTTCCACATAGGATTGGCAACCACTCGATCAAACTTTTTCAGTTTACCACCCTCTCTAAACCTGGGATTTTTCAACGTATCGCCAATTTCAATTACCCCCTCCATGTCATGTATCACCATATTCATCTTGCTCATAGCCCATGTGCCAGCCGTAAACTCCTGTCCGTGCAATTGAAGCGGTGCATACTTCTCTTTAGAACCCAAAGCCATTTTTTCTTCCATCACCAGCTCGCATTTAATGAGCAAACCGCCACTGCCGCAGCAGGGATCGTAAATTTCCATATTAGGCTCAGCATCCATAATTTTCGCCATAATAAACCCCACTTCAGTAGGCGTATAAAACTCTCCGGCACTTTTTCCGCTGCCTTCAGCAAACTTGCGTATAAGGTATTCATAACTGCGCCCGATAATATCAGGCTCTACATCTTTCAATCCCAGACGCTTTTCGGATATTTTTTCAATGAGTTTGCTTAAACGGTCATCATCAATATCACGCTGCCCGTGTGTGGTAGCATTAAAGTCAATACGATCAATGATTCCCTGCAGGTCTTTGTTCTCCCTGGCTATATCACGAAGAATATCGGTGAGTACCTGCCCGATTCTATCAGACAACGTTCTGATTACATCCCATGTTCTTTCATTTTCAGGATCTTTAGGCTTAATGGGAAGAGAACAAAATCCTCGCATTCGCTCGGATTTTCTTGAGTATATCAAGTTATACTTGATATACTATAAAAACGAACCAATTTTTTATCACGTTCTACTAATTGCAAAGCCTGGGTTCTGTTTTTTACTTTTTCTGCATACGGTCGATCTCATCATCAAACACATCACATAGTCGCTTTACGAATATTAGCGGTAGAATAAATTCTTTGAACTTGGGTGCATCTGCTGCGCCTCTTATACTGCAAGCAGCATCCCATATCCAGGATTCCATGGATTTTACTTTTTCACCGTTTGGGTTTGATTTTACCATTTTATCGTATTTCCTGTTAATAAGCTGATAAGACTCTTTTTTGCATTTGGATTATAAATTCTCTGAAGTGTTTCTTACCTACATTAATGAAAGCTGAAACCTTATATATTTCTTTCTGCTATAGCGTGAGAGAATATACTACCAATCTGAAAAAGGCCAAAGAAACTGGCCTTGACAGGAAGACTGTACGGAAATATTTAATCAACACATCCGTACCAGAGTACAAAAAACGGCTCCATGAAGAAGTATTACTGCTTTTTGTAGATATGAAATAAAGCCAGGAGTACAGGCTTAAGTAGACTGTTCTGAAGTCGGAAGAATTGAAATCGATAAAAAGATAAAAAAATTATACTGCTTCAACATGGTTCCTGGTTACTCAAGGATGAGATATATTGAGTATTTACATGATTAAAAATAAATAGTTGTAGCTCAGTCTAATTTTTTTAGAGATCGACTTGTTTTAAAATTTTCCTTTTTTTGCTTATATTAATTCCAGGATTTCAATGGGTTCAGCAGTTATTTCCCTTGGCTTTGACTTTCGCTTTTCTATTAATTCAAACATCTGTTTAACATCAGGTGATATATTTATTTCAGCGATAATTTTTTTAGATTTTTTTCGTTTTGTCATATATTGATGAGCAAACGAGTTGGTTATACTTTTAATTCCTGAAAAATCCATTATAATGGATTTCTCAAGACTATTTACATAACTAAATAAGCTGTCTGCACTATCTCTGAAAGCTAAATTTTGTGATATATAATCAGCAATATACAATACTTCTTTACTATTCGATGTAGTCATATATATTCACTCTCAATACTATATAACGGTTCAAATATCTTTTCTCTTTGGTTTTCGTTATGTGGTATTTGTACAATAGGAATATAGCTTCTATCAGGAGAATGCAACCATTCACCTTTTGTGATAATATTATAATAATATAAAACACTTAGATCGACTGGAGGAACAATAGATAAATCCGGATTATTTTTTATAAAAATACCTAATGGAAGGAGACTTGTTGGATAAAACCAATTTATAATGGATAAGTCCATTTTTCCTGTTTTAAGTGAATTGTTTCTTAATCGGCAGAATTTCAAATATTCGTGTCCTAAATCACTTTTAACAAAATTCATATCAAATTATTTAAAGTCTATATTGTATTTATAATTGTGCCATATGACCTATGCCTTTCATAATCTAACACATGGAAGTAGACACAACACCAGGGCAAAAATCAATATAAATTTTATGCCTTCATTTCTCTTTTTACAGTATTCACATAGCCATGTGCCTGTCTTGTTGGCTCAGGAAGTTTGTATCCGCGCAGACAGTGTTTTACTATCTCGATAGAACTTGCCAGCGAAACCTGGTGTCCAGGTGCTATGATGATCGGGTTGCAGTTCTCTTTGGATAAGAGTACCCATCCGGTATGCTTATTGTTATAAATTAACGGATGAAATTCTCCGACATCCACAGGCTGCTCGGAAGTACCACAGAGGATGTTTTTTGATACGCCAATGGTCGGGATATCGAGTGCAACACCTATATGGGTAGCAAGTCCCGCAAATCTTGGGTGATTAATGCCGCATCCGTCGATCATCAGCAGTCCAGGTTTTTCATGGAGTTTGGCATATGCGTAAAGAATAGCTTCTCCTTCACTTATTCATTTCGATTAACTGGTATATGGCTTTTTCGAATGGGTCGAGAAATATTCTACCAGCGTATATTTAACCAATTCATTCTTCTCTTGCATTAAGTTTTTTGCCTTACTCTATAATCTTTTTAGATCATATGACCAAACCAACCTCGGCATACACCAATACCAGCTCCAGTCAACGACCCTGGACTTCGCTTCGCTCAAGCCCGAGGCATCTAAAGGGTGCATTTAATAGTGGAAATCAAAACAGGCACGTTTTTTCACAGTAAAAAATTATTCCACTAATATACCAATTAATACACCAAAAAGACAAATTATAATTCCAATAATTAGAGTTTTAACATCGGAAAATCTAATTTCCTTTTTCCTTTTAGAATCATAATCTATGAGTGCACTTAGACTATCTTTTATTTGTTGTCTAATATCACTCAATTCCTTTACAATATCTGCAAATTCATTTAGATCATTTGAATTTATTGTAGATATATCCTTTCGAGCTTTTAATTCGGCTATCCTTCTTTCATATTTTGGAATAGAAATTATTATTTCTGAATAATAATTAGGTATTACTTCTTTTATAGCACTTGGTGAGAAAAGTTTAAGTTCGTTAATCAACTCTTCTTTTATATTTATACTTAACCAATCTAAAGTATCATAACAGGCTCTATAAACATGACCTAAAGCTTTATTTAATGATTCAATTGAATAGCCATCTTCTTTTTTTTCTACAATGTTCAGTTTTTCAGCTAATACTCTATTGAAATGATCGTATGCATTTCTTAATTCGTTGATAGCTTGTGGAAAAGTATAACTATCGGGATCTATAATCTCATTATAAAGTAATAACTCTTTTACAAAAAGGTATAATTCTACAGTTTCTTTAATCTTTTCCGTTTCTCTTACATCGAATGTAAGAGTTGTTTTATCATTCATTTTTCAAAAAAAAGTCTTAAGGAAGAGATTCTTTACTAATTGCCTTTCTCCTCTTTTCAAACTCATCAGCAGTATAATATTTTCCAGAAGAAAGTCTCACACTCCCTCTATGAGCCCATTTAAATTTATTTACTTTTTTTTTATCAATTTTTAATGGACCAAAATCAGCATCCAAAATATCCCTGTCCTTTACAAACATCCCTGGTTTTGGGATTTTGAGTGGCAATTTACAAACTCCTCCTATACTTCCTTGATTGTGATTGAAATTTCATTAATCATATTTTTTCTAATTCAAAAATATAATTTTCCATTATTAATCACCTATCTTCGAATCAATCACAAAAGGCTTTTTATGTTTTTACATTGATAAACTTTTCGTTTTTATCCCTTAATGTAAATTTAATTTAGATAATTCATTACTTAAACAATATATGTTTTTATTATTTAAATACTCCATACCCGTTTATATAAATTAATGACGGACATATTAATTTATACTAAACAAATGATGCACAGTTTTGCCATCCTGAAGTGCCGAATAAGGAAGAGCGATTACTCGCTCTCCCTCTTCTAAGAACCGGACTTGCAACTTT
>JAIOQW010000191.1 GCA_021108405.1 Methanosarcinales archaeon | reverse complement strand
CTAGTAGTATGACGATTCCAAAATAACGTTGCAAATATCATGCCACAATTCCACTAAAATATACCCTGTCGCTTTGTATTTTCATTTATAAAGCATTGTTGTATTTTTTGGAATCAAAACAGTAGTGAATGAGCAATATATTGAAAAAACCGACTCGCCTAAAACAATTGAAATAATAGAAAATATAGATACATCAACAATAGTCCAAGTCAGAGATATATTAATAAGATTGCAATCCGATCAGAAACATACAGAAGCTGTGATGGATATTGAAGATCTGAAAACCCATGAAAAGAGAACACTGAATTATAAAATTTCAAGAACAAGTGGGCTTTGGCTCATATATGGATACGGCCTTATCAGGAAGTGAAGTGATATCCTCAATGAGAAGTAGTATTTTCCAATGGATGAAGTGAAAGATATGAATATACTAACGAAAAAAGTATTAGTCTCTGCTATTCTATTAATATCAGGTCTAATATCTTATATAACTTTAAAATTATTTGTTGTTTCAAGATACGAAACTCTAACTATTGGTATAAAAGAAAATGGAGATGTTCTGATATTCCTTTTTTTTATCGGATTAGTCTTATTTGCAACTTCTAAATTAGAAAATGTGAACGAAATGAGCATTTTCAAATCCTATGGATTATATACTATAACATAATTTTACATTAATAATGTTCGTTTACGGTCCGGTTCCTTCCAGAAGGCTGGGAAAATCATTGGGAGTAAGTCCGATACCCTCAAAAATATGTTCATATAACTGCATCTACTGCCAGCTCGGAAGGACAACTAAACTGCAAATAAAAAGGGAAAGTTTCTTTCCCAGGGAAAAAATAATCAATGATCTAAAAAATCATTTGAAAAAAAGCAAAATCGACATAGATTATATCACTTTTGTAGGAGACGGGGAACCAACACTGTGCAGTGACATCGGCTGGTTGATAGATCAATGCAAACAACATTATCAGATACCAGTAGCTGTAATAACAAACGGATCTATACTTTTTAAAAAAGAAGTAAGACGTGATCTGGATCAAAGCGATATAATAGTTCCCAGTCTTGATGCAGGTAGTGAGGATATTTTCAAATTGATCAACAGACCCCATCGCAGCATCGGTTTTAATGATATGCTACAAGGTCTGGTTGATCTGAGGCAGGAATATTCAGGTAAGATATGGCTTGAAGTAATGCTTGTGGATAATGTGAATGATTCCAATAGTTCATTGATGGATATTAAAAAAGCTATCAACCTGATACAGCCTGACAGGGTGTATATTTCAGTACCTATCCGCCCGCCTGCAGAACCATGGGTCAAAGTACCAGCTCCTGAAAAGATAATTCATGCCCATGAAATACTTGACACATTCCAGGAACTCACCGATTATGAGTCAGGAGAATTTGGACTTAATACCTCAATTAATGCTGAAAGTGCAATTTTAAATATCTGTTCACGCCATCCCCTAAGAGAAGAACAGGCAAAGAAGATCGAGTCGAGATTTTTTGAAACCGGATGTATAGATGCACTGCTTGAAAAGTCGTTATTGAACCGTGTTCAATACAGGGATGTTACTTATTTATTAAAAGTGAGATGAGATAGTCTTATCTGCGAATATAATATATGTATGAAATGTTATTCTATATTCATCAATTTACAGGTGATTTTGTTCCATGACCCATAAAAGATCAAAAGAATTATTCGATAAAGCAAAGCACTTACTTCCAGGTGGAGTGAGCAGCCCTGTAAGGGCTATAAGTCCCTATCCATTTTATACTGCCAGTGCGAACGGTTCGAAAATAACAGATACCGATGGCAACCAGTATATTGATTACTGCATGGGGTATGGCCCGCTCCTGTTAGGACATAACCATCCTGATATCAAGGATGCGATCCGCTGTCAATTGAGTGACGGCTGGCTATACGGGACACCCACGGAGAAGGAAGTGAAACTCTCACAACAAATATGTGATAAATACCCGAGCATTGATATGGTCAGGTTCGTCTCAACAGGCACTGAAGCCACAATGGGAGCTATTAGAACTGCCAGAGGGTATACAGGCAGGGATAAGATCATTAAGATCGAAGGAGGATTTCACGGAGCTCATGATGCTGTTTTAGTAAAAGCAGGAAGTGGTGCTACTACATTAGGTGCGCCTGACTCAAAAGGTATTCCTAAGGAATTCACAGAACATACCCTACAGGTGCCTTTTAATGATATAGAGGCTATGGTCCGGGCAGTTGATAATTATAAAGATGAGATCGCAGCCATCATTATGGAACCGGTAATGGGTAATATAGGCCCTATCCTACCTTTGGAAGGATATTTGAAAGATGTCAGAGCATTAACAAAAGAGAATGATATTATACTGATCTTTGATGAAGTGATAACAGGGTTCAGGCTTGCGATGGGTGGTGCACAGGAATACTATGGTATAACTCCTGATATGACCACACTGGGTAAAGTGGTCGGAGGCGGACTGCCTATTGGCATGATCGGAGGCAGCAAAGAGATAATGGAACATATCTCTCCTGCCGGAGACGTTTACCAGGCAGGGACTTTTAACGGTCATCCGCTTTCACTTACTGCTGCCCTTATCACACTGAAAATACTTGAACAGGATAAGATACACGAAAAAGTAAATAAAAAAGGAGATATCCTGCGTACTATGCTGCGGGAAACAATAAATGATCTAAAACTTGATTATTATGTATCCGGTGTAGGATCTATGTTCAAGGTATTCTTTGGACAATCTCCTTCTAATTACCAGGAAGCATTAAAGTGTGATAAAGCCGGTTACTTTGATTTCTTCCATAGGATGCTGAAGAGCGGGATATTCCTCCCACCATCACAATTTGAGACTAATTTCTTATCAGCCGCACATACGGATGAAGATATTGATGCCACATCAGAAGCCTATGAAAAGAAACTGAGGCCGTAAGTGATGATTCTTGGTACGCGGGGAAGTGCACTGGCCCTGGCACAGGCGCACAAGGTCGAGGGACTGCTTCGACAACATGGCTTTTCACCGGTTCGAAGGATCATCAAGACCTCAGGTGATACACTTACTGACCGGCCGCTTCACCAGATACCTGGCATGGGAGCATTTGTACGCGAGATCGATGATCACATGATCCCGGGTGAGATCGATATTGCAGTACACAGTATGAAAGACATACCTACGGAACGTCCACCTGAGCTGGCTAATACTGCTGTATTGAAACGGGATTCCCCTTTTGATGTATTATTAACAAGAGACGGATCTACGATCGATGAGCTGCCAGGGGGTGCTGTGATAGGTACCAGTAGTATGCGCAGGCGATCACAATTTCTCAGGTATAGACCTGATCTGGTCATCAATGACCTGCGTGGTAATATAGACACAAGACGCCGCAAACTCAAGGAAGGGCAATATGATGGCATACTATTAGCAGAGGCAGGACTTCAGCGTATGGGGTGGGATCTTGATGTACAGCAGCTTGACCCTGACCATTTCTGTCCTTCAGCTAACCAGGGTACTATTGTGATGGTGACACGCAGGAACTGTGAAGCTTATAGAGCCGCCTCCCTGCTGGATCATCCCCAAACTCATCTGGAGACTAAACTTGAGCGGATTGTGATCGGTGTACTTGGCGGTGGGTGTCAGGTCCCTATTGGTGCTTATGCCTGTAAGCAAGGTAACTCGATTAGGATCAGGGCGGAAGTACTGGCACTTGACGGTTCAAGAGATGTGAAAGTAGATGAGATAGTATCTTATGACAATTGTGAAGAAGAGGCACTGCGCCTGGGTCATGAACTTGCAGATAAGGGCGGCAGCGAGCTTGTTAAAGAGGCAATTAGTCAGACGCAGTCTATGTGCTGACATCCTGCCGGGATTATATTATAATTATCATACCTTACGCTTGGGGGGGTTAGGGAATTGTTTCTGTAAGGTTTCTACTTTTTTATTCAGGTCTTCTATGATCTCTTCCCGATAGTCACCTGAAAAATAGTCCACACGCACAGCTAAAGAGATCTTACAAGCCAGTGCTCTTGCTACTTTTCCTCGCAGCCACCATGGTGATTCCTTGATCAACGGATGCTGGAATATTACACCGTGCTTGGGTGAAGGCGCCTGACCTTTAAGGTGTTTGAACAGTGCTTTTTGCGCACCTAATACCTGGATAGTACCAGAAGGCATACTGGATAATTTACGGGTACTACCTGCAATACTGATCAATCTGGCACCTATACTGACACCAGCGGTTTTCGAAAGGTTCGGGAAATTCTCATCCATATATGCTTCTATATATTGGGACAAACGATCTCGATTATCATATAGTCCGCAAATATTGGATGCCATATCCTTTATATTGTCTGCACATGTGCGGGGCAGCTCCAGTCCCAGTGAGTTCACAGCACTGTGAAGTATCTTGTTATCTTCCGTATCCCATTTCGTGTTTGATTCCCTGGTGCCGTATTTGGAAATAAAACGTACTAAAGGTTCACCCTGTAATTCAAGTTCAGGATAATTCAGGTCATATAGTTCTTTTAATCTTTCTGAGAGGACATTGGTAATCCTGTCCAGTTCATCTAATGCTTCAATACTCCTGATAAGTACATGATCATATGACCTTGAGGCTGCAACCTTCTGTACTGCATATTCAATATTCACATCCCGAAACAGATCATTATATTCTTTATCGGATGTAACAAATCCTGATTCTTTTGCCAAAGAGCGAATATTTCGTCCGCAGACCATGGATGATTCTAAAGCACCGGGTGTACTCAGGAGATGGTCCACAAGGATCTTTATATCCTTTTTAAGTAGATCACAGGATAGTATTGTATCATTCTCAATATTAAAAGTCCCGAACCAGGTTGTTATATGATCCATTTGAAATCATCCTCGATCTCATCCTTATCAAACTCAATATCCAGTACATCCAGTACCCTGGATTTACCTTGTCTATCATAACACTTCCATGATCGTTTATTATAAGGGGCACCCACTATGATATGGTGATCGCCTATCCTGGCAAATAATGCCAGATCTGCTCCGGATGGGTTGGTATTTGGTGTGGGATGGCTGTGGACCGAACCTGCCATGCTCATATTCGGCATCATATATAACCTCAGTACAGCTCGTATTTCAGAAGATTGCGTACCAGGCAGGAAGATCACATCCTTGATCACACCTTCCTCAGCCCGAAGCAGTGCGGCAAATTCCTTAGGGGCCGTGGACCTGGAGACTTCAAGAATAAAGTCTAATGTGGATCTGGCTATACCCTTGATCTTGATATGATTATCCTCCTTTAAGGTTATAGAATAATGCCTGTAACAATATCCTTAGCAAAATCAAATAAGTTACAGGTATTCTCTTTATGTGTGATGGTCAGTTTGAGATCGTCAGTAATCTCACCAATAACACATGCAATGAGGCCTACAGACTCAAATAGTCCAATACATTTATTAGCTTCTTTCGGGGGTGAAGTGACAATATAACCAGTTGCAGGATATATCTTAAGCCATTGGATAAAATCTATTCCGGACGGTACTGGTATCTTTTCAAGATCCACTACTGCACCCTTGTGACTGGTCTCAAGCAGCATGGCCAGTGTTCCGAGTGTACCGGGATTGCTGATATCCTTACCTGATGTGACTACATGAGCTTCACCGATGGTCTGCATTACCATATATTTCTTTTTTACTTCTGCGGGTGTTTTCATAGTAGTAGTATCCCAGCTATAAGGGGAATTAGGTCCGACTTTACCGTCCATGTCATATGCTGCTATGATCATATCTCCTGTTTTGGCTGTATCACTGCGTATCAGGCAGTCTTTTTTTGCAGTACCTACAATTGCTACTGATAAAGAGCTATAAGGTGTATCAGGATGCAGGTGCCCGCCAACCATTGGAACACCAAATTTTGATATCCCGTCCTTGATCCCGTTCAATAATTCGATACAGGCTTTTTTATCGCTGCTGGCCAGTATATTGACCATACCCAGTGGTCTGCCACCCATTGCAGAGATATCATTTACATTAACCAGCACCGAGCTATATCCTGCCCACCACGGACTGGCATCTACAAGTCTGCCCCATATACCATCGGCAGCAAACAGGATCACATCATCATTTCCCGAATCCAGGACAGCCGCATCATCTCCGAAATCCACTATGCAGTCTCCGTATTCGGATCTGACCTGTTGAAAAATGTTTACTATATCAGCAATAGGTTTTTTACGGGTCACTCCTTCAAAGGTACGTATCTCATGGGCTATTTTTTCAAGTTCCAGGTGTTATTCCTCCAGGTGTAGTTGGTGATAATTATTGTTTATTACTTAAAAGGATTTTGAACAAAATCCTCGCTGACGCTAGGATTTTCTTGAGTATATTATCCTATACAGGATGTCTCAAAACCAAAATTCCTATGAAAAAGGAGGGGATTTAAGCCTTTAAATCAAAAACTAAGGTCAAAAATTTTCGTTTTTTGGACATTTGGGACAGCCTGCTATAGATTATATACTTTAAAAAGACCTAAAAACAGTCTCTTAGTATCCCATATGTGATCGGTTAAGTGATGAATCATGATAATTTACCAGTATTTTTAATGAAATATTGTCTCTTGAAAAATCTGTGTAAATCTGTGTAAATCCGTGTCTAAACAAATAAATTCTAACAAGGAAGTGTACATTGCTTACGATTCTTATCCATAGTTATATAATCTATAGAATAAAAAGTGATCTTGATAGAGTTCGAAAGCATTTTTTCAGACACGGATTAACACGGATTGACACGGATTAAAATTCCTTAACCGATCACAAATGCTTAGTATCCACTTCAAATCATAGGGTAAAAATGATAGCCACAGAGACCACAGAGTTTTTATTCTCTGTGTCCTCTGTGCTCTCTGTGGCAGATAATATAATTAATGATTAATGCAGATTTTATTCCCCTACTTTTTGAAATGGATACGTCTCTTACACTTCACGACTTTAAATTTCCCACAGTCCCTGGTTCGTTAACGTAGTATCCATCTGCTATCAGTTCTTTCAGAAATACTGTTTGATTTGAAAGATTAACAGATCCGATTAATCCGTAATAGACTATGAAATAATCATCCTTGATCCCAAATGGATTGTTATAGACTAAAAAATATCCGGATGTTATTTCATTTTCATATTGAGTAACATCAAACATTATTTTACCCTTATATCTCTCATCTTTACCAGATCTCTTAATCTCCTCACTTATATCCACCATCATATTGGACACTCTTCCATGTCCTTTTAAATACTGAAGTAACTCTTCTTCTGCCTGTAAGAATTTTTTGCTATCCTCAAAGTACCATGCCGCCACCAGATACCGGTCATCTGACTGTGTCCTGGAGTAATTCGCATAGCTACAGTACTGTGAGATCACTGGAAAGTATGGGGGGTTTTCATTTATTTTTCTATCACCGATCAATTCGAATTGTTCTGCCACACTTCGATCTTTAACAATATTTTCATTCTCTATTTTAATATCATAACCTGGAATATACCACTCTGGCATACCTGCAGGAGGGGGCAATCCGGGACCGATCGCAATAAAAGGAAGAACTATAAACCACACAGACAACCCACCGATTATGAATAAAACTAATATCGCAACTATCTTACTTACATTATTATTAAACAATATTCATCTCCAAAACAATAATTTTATTAAAGAAGCGCTTAAGTATCCTATCATGGAACCATTATATTTAACAGATTGTTACCTCAAAGAATTCCAGACACTGGTTAAGAGTGTAAAAGAAGACAAATTCGTAATACTGGATACCACCTGTTTCTACCCCAATTCAGGCGGACAACCATATGATACCGGTATATTCATAAGGGATCAGGAAAAATTTCCTGTGGTCTATACAGGCAGATTCGGGGAGGTTATCAGCCATGAAGTATCAAAACCAGGACTTCGTCCGGGGGACAAAGTAACAGGGATTATCGATTGGGACCGGCGATATCTATTTATGAAACACCACACAGCCAGTCATATTCTCAGCGCCATCATACACAATGAAACAAATGCCAAGATCACAGGTAACCAGCTTGGAGAAAAAAAGACACGAGTGGATTTCAATCTTGAGGACTTTGATAGAGAACTGATACAATCATATGAGGCAAAGGTTAATGAGGTCATTGACATGAAGCTTCTTATCAGTATTGATATTATACCCAGGGATGAGGCATTTCTAATCCCGTCTGTAGTAAAACTAAAGGATGCCTTCCCACCCGACCTGCAGAAAATCAGGGTGATCACGATACCAGGAATTGATCAACAGGCATGTGGCGGCACCCATGTCGCAAATACCATAGAGATACCTTATATAGAGATATTTAAAGCCGAAAATAAGGGCAGGAACAACAGACGGATTTATTTCAGGTTTAAATCTTGACTTCTCCAATTTATGCGTAATAGGTTGAGGTTCACGGATTTTGTTCT
>JAIOQW010000274.1 GCA_021108405.1 Methanosarcinales archaeon | reverse complement strand
GGTAAGACATATTTTCATATTCGTGGGTGTCCCCAATGGTCATGAATGCTTCTTTAGAAAATTGAACAAAAATATTTATTGGTGCATTTCCATCAACCCAATTACCATTTGGACAAATAGTCCAGGTATATGTCTTTACCCAACCTGATTTAATATCATCTTTAATTATATATTTTCCAAAATCACTCGGACCTGAAATAACATCAAAAGATTTTGTAACTCCAGGTTCGCATAGTATAATACCTATAAAACCCCCATCAATTTTAGATGTCACTTCCACTTTAATTTCAACAGGTTCGTTAATTTTTAATTTTAATCCTTCAACTTCTATATACCACGAATTAACAGTACATATCCATGGGTTCATTGATGGAAGCAAATACATTCCAGTTGGACCAAGTAAATTAGTATTTCTTAATTTTAATGTGTAAAATGATTCTCCTGGATAAGGTTCAGCAGCTTCAGATAGCGTTATTTTTCCTATTTTATAAAGATTGACAGCATACCACATAACACCGAATTTCATTAACTGTCTGATTGCGGTATATTCATCTATATCCTCCATCTTAGCTCTGTATGCCACGCCCTTTAGCATATCAGATGTAAGACGCACAGTCTTTGTTTCCATTTATTCAACCTCCTTTCTTTCGCAAGAATTATAGTTTCAGATTCCCCAATATCAATTTCGTGTTTCAAGGCTTCGGTTCCAAGTATATTTTTCACCCTATTTACTATAATCCAGTTAGCATCTTGAACTTCCTTAGAACCTGGTCTTTCTTTTCCTTTTTCAACAACTTCTATCCAGACAGCTTGAGGTATGATTATCTCTTCAAAAAATTCATATAGAATATGTAAATAATTTATCTTTGATAGTGCTATAAGCGGCCCGGAATCAGATAAGACAATCACTTCATGACCTTCATTAATGTTTCGATGTCATGATCAAGATCCTCAGGATAATAATTAAGTGGAATTTTTCTTTTTGCTAAAATATCATGCATTTCCCAAATAGAAACTCCTGCAATTTCAGCAGCCTTTCCAATTGATATAAGACCTTCCCGATATAATTCTACTGATAAGGTTTCCAGAACTACTTTTGGAAAATCCTTTTCTTTCACTTTGAATACATTTATCAGATCTCTAGGGAACGAGACAGAAACCATTTGCATAAATATTTCACCATTATATAATGTAATTAAAATTGAAATTATTTTGTGTGTATTGAAACATGTTATGATCTTTAGATTTATGTAGTTTGTTCTATTATATAACATTCCACCTATTTCGACTATTCCTGACAAATTTGGATAAACATACGAAATATGTACCATAATATACCCCATCATAACATATTTATATCTCCCAACCCAATAAACTAAACAAAAAAACCGATACCCTAAAAAGCAACACCAAAACCACAACGACCGGACTAAAAATAATCTCAGAGAGCTTTGGTATCACACCTCGGATCATATCCGAGCACCTGTCAGAGATCGAATATGATATAAAATACGGCGATTTCATAAAAGCCGGTAAAGAAATCTCAAAATTGATCCAAAAAAGAAAAAAAGATGGAGACACTGTCGCTATTGATATCACACCCGGAAAAAAAACCCTCGTCGCCGGAGCCTTACTCCCGATACATATCGAAGAAGTAGATCATATATATTATCTTTCCATCAAAACCATTATAGCAAACCCTTATATGATGATACCCTACCAGACCCAGCAGATCAACGACTTTATAGAACAGGCACATAAAGCAGTAGGACAGTGATGGTATGGCTCACAGTCATAATAACAGCATCATAATAAAAAAAGATGAACTGCAAATCCTGATCAACATGATAAAAGGTCAAGGGATCACTCTCGAATACCCGCCGTATAGGCTAAAAATGATACAGGCAAGGGCATCCGGAGATGGTTATAACCTACATGTCCTAACTGATAAAAACGATTTTGATGAACTGACCCGCACAACCGGGAGTTATAATGACGAGATGCCTTCATACAATGATATCGGATACTGCCTGCTCTTGAGCGGGATCATTCAGTACAACAATATAGATGAGTTCTATGAGCAACTAACACTGTATAAAAAGATGAATAAAACCATAAGATTCGCGCTTGACACAAACATGTTCTATCAGGGTTTTCCATCAAGATCAAAGCTTCCCGGAGATACGTGCTATCTTCTTGTTGATATCGTCTACGAAGAAATAGAAGCTGCCATCAATCATAAATACAGACAGAACCAGATCAATGTGATGCAGCACAATGCACAGTATCATAAAGATCTTCTTACCGAATTATTGAACAGGAAAACAAAAAAAGCACGCAAAGCCGTATATGTTGCCATGAACGAATACCGTTCCATACGTGAGCGGACCAGGGAAATAAAGTCACCAGCTCCATCTAATTATGATAAAGAGGCCAATGACCTGCTCATTGTAAAGACTATGCGTGATTATGATGAAAAAAACAACATGGCAGTACTTCTTACAGCTGATACGAATGTTTCCTATCTATGTGAAGGAAAAGGGCCTGAACGTTTCCATTTTACTTATCCATCCATGTTCGATATAAAACATTGCTCATCCGGTCAATTAATAGAGTTGATCTTCTCATTTGCGATCGTATGCGGTTTTATACAATGCAATTATGTGGTTATCTATGGAGAGTACGCACATAAAACCGGAAATGATGACGCACTCAAATTAAAATTTCATGATGAAGAAAAGTATATTGATTTTATCAAGGATCTTAATATATGCAGACGTCTAACAAAACTGGGAATCGAAAAATAAAAGGTGTTATCTTTGATATGGATAACACGCTATTTGATTTTATAAAAGCAAAACTTGCAGCATGCAGCATGATGGTCGATTTTATAGGTGCCGGGGATCCTGATGAAATATTCAATTATTTTCTGCGAAAAGGTCATGGATTTGAGGACTGGGAGAATATCGAGGATTATCTTAAAGATAATGATTTATACTCAAAGGATCTTTATCTCAACTGCTGCAACATATATGAAGATATAAAACTTCAAACGATCGAACTATATCCTGGTGTGGATGAAACTATTTCTACCCTGCAAAAAATGGGATTAATTCTTGGTATAGTGACTGATGCACACACAAAGAACGCTACGCTAAGGCTTAAGAAAATGGGATTGTTCAATGCATTCGATGCACTGATAACTGCTGACATGACGGGATCAAAAAAACCTGCACCGGATATTTTCTATTATGCACTCGATACTCTTGATCTCATACCAGAACAGACCATCTATGTAGGAGACAGCCTTCGCAGGGACATTAAACCAGCACAGAAGATAGGCATGATAACAGCATATGCTGCTTATGGTGATCGGAATTATTATGAAGACCGGATATGTCAACCGGATCATGTTCTTAATAATATACAGGATGTTATAAAATTAATATAAGAGGAATAAATGGTTTCAATAGATGTCGTGGGTGGAAGCACCGAGATCGGTGGCAATAAAATTTTTATAGAACACAAAGGAACAAAGATCATACTGGATTTTGGGATGAGCTTTACTCAGAGTTCAAAATACTTCTCAGAATTTCTCAACCCCAGGAAATGCACTGCTTTTTCTATCACTCTTTACGTCCTTCTTCAAATGAGAACAACACAAGTTTATAGATATCCTCTCTGTGTCCAAAAGCAACCAGTGTCACTTCACATTCGTTCTCATCCACCATATAAATAAGTCTATATTTTCCTTTTACTCTAAGAGATCTATAATTAGAGAGTCGATATTTCAAAGGCTTTCCAGAGTAGGGGGTATCATACAGTTTCTTCACTTTTTGCATCAATTCTTTCATCAATATTTTATTTCTTTTCTTCACGTTTTCAATCTGCTTTTTGAAAATCTTGGTGTATTTCAGAGAATATACCATAAGATTACTCCAAAAACAAATTGCACAAATCATCTTCGGACTTAATTTCGAAGACATTCCCATCTCTTATATCATTTTCACTTCCCTTTATCTGATTCATTAAACCCTTATCACTTAAAATTTCTATGGTTTCCATCAAAGATTCCATTTCACCAATCAGATCTTCAAAGTCTTCTTTGCGTATTACTACGTTTCCTTTAACCTCTTTTATTCTCATAACACCTGACATTTTATTACCTCTACTTATAGATGGTTTAATAAATATTAATGTCTTGCCGTATTATTATCGATCTGTTCATTGATCATCTCAGCAGCACCAAGATAAGTCTTATTCACCTGGTACAAAACCTCATCCACATACCACTCCCTTACCTGGCTGATCACCTTAGCACTCGCACTTAAATAAACCCCATTATTAACATAACTCGCTTTATCCACATATCTTGTCTGGTTAGCCTCGATCTTTGGCACCAGATCCAGTGCAGTAGCACTCATAGCATCAGCACCTGTGAAGTAATAGTAACAATATCCACCCTGGTATCAATAGTGGTCATATAATCATATTCAGTGCGGTAACATGTATCTGCATAAAAACCACCGGCGGGTAAAGGTTTCATACATGTATACTCAACCTCATAAGCATGCCGCCAGACGTGTTCTCTTGTCCAGGTAACCCTCCATATCTCACCATATAAATTACCAGGTACACAAGCATCTTTTGGCACCAGATCTATCTGTTCCATACTATCAGGTTCACCCCATTCACCAACATTATAACTTGCTTCATATCCCTCATGCTCTCCCATATCAAGACTCGTTTGCCTTTCAATCCCTGTAGCCAGACTGGTGCTATAAACCTGTGGAATTACCATCTCGATCAGTTTACTAACATCAGACCCACCGACGATCGAATCATTATTCAGAAAATCCATTATCGGAGTCGCATTAAAATCAATATGCAGACCCTTTTCCATAGCCTTAGTAGCATTCTGCGGATCACCGGTAGATTGAGCCGCATCTGCCTTCGGATCAAACTCAACACTACCATTTTTGAGTTCAATACCCATTACAACATCACCCAGATCAACATTTTTTTCCTTATACAGGATCTTCTTGACCTGCATCATGTATTCAATAACACTGGCTCCGTCCACTGAATTGAACACCAGACCCTGATCCAGCATCAATGCTGCGTTCACTATTAGCGATAGGTGGTCATTATCGATATTGTTCACAGTATTTCCACTGGTTAGTGATTCAGCCATTTCGCGATCCATTTTATCGATATGCGTGGTAAAAGCAATAGTCATTATAACCATCAGAATTCCAAGAACAGTCAGTGGCATTCTGGCTGAATTGTTATTGAATAATGCTAATAGGAATTTCATTTGAGAAAGGAAATGGATGAATGTATTTAATATTTGTGTTTTATATTTGTAACTTTGTATTAATTTGGATATTATTAAAGTATATTTATATGAAATGGGGGTAATAAGGTACATAAGGTGGGGATGATCTCAATGAAAGAAGAGATAAAGTACGCAAAATAATCAAAAGATAAGTAGTGAATATTTTATTCTTGACAATAAATGTGACGGTGGTGGTGTAAATAGTGTTTTTTCTAAGAGGGTAAAAGATAAGACAAAGGTTGAAGTGAGAAAAATTTTAATTTTATGATTTTAAAAGAGTATATGCTAACACCATATAATTATATGTACTATGAAAATCCTATTTATTCTGTATTTGATAGAGTTACTAGAGAAACCCGAATACTTGCTGAAGATGAAATAATTGACATCTCAGTAATACGTGTTCCTATATCTCCAGAAATCCCTCATGGTGTTAGGTACAGTTTCAATTACCGTATCAGAACAAAAGAGGGATGGAAAACATTGATACGGTTTGATAACGCTCATAGAATAAAAGGACATAAAAAGAGAGATCACAAGCATATGTTTGAAAATGAGGCACAGGAATTTGAATTTATTAGCCCTAAGGATTTAATTGATGAATTATTGAAATTAATAGATGATAACCGGAGGATTATTAATGAAATTAAAAGACGTTGAGATTATAGTTTTAAACGATGAGGAATATGGTGATCATTTAAACAGGTTATTTGAAAAGGTCGGAAGCGGTAAGATAAGTGAATCAGAACCACATAAATTAATAGTTCGAACAGCAGAGGATATTGGGAAGATATTAACGCGGGAGCGCATACGCCTTCTTCACGTAATTAGAGAAAATAAACCAGAATCGATCAGCGAACTGCCAAGAATTCTTAATCGAAAGGAATCTAATGTGCACAGTGACCTCACATTCCTAAAAGGCATTGGACTTCTTGAATTAAAAGAAAGTAAGGATCATGTTAAGAAAATACCTGTTGTTGATTATGATGCCCTACATATCACAGTCCCACTGACAGCATAGGATTTGTTCATACAAGAGATTCCCATATCACTAATCTTGACTGATATCGGAAAACTAGATGGGAGGTTGATATTGTCTTTACTTCGCTCATTTTAACAACTCTTATTTTATATCTGTTGATATATTAACTTTTTAACTCTTCGCTCTTTGGTATGAGCACCTTAAAATATTTCTAAACTGACCCCTCCTATTTGCTCAAATACTCCTGTTTTATTGCAAGAGGTTTTGGTGTGATCTCAATGGAAGATCGAATAACAATAAGGAACCTAAAAAATTATAATTCCAATATGGGAACAAGAACAATTGCAAAGAAACTCGATTTATCGAAAAACACTGTGAAAAAGTCAATACAATCAGAAGATCCACAGGCTCAAATAATAAATTATGTATAGTTAATAAAGGATATATAATGGACTCAAGCAAATCAGTCTGTGATTATTATAGGGAATAAGGAGACATAAAACCATGATCGAAGATATTAATTGGAATAAAATGTGGATGGAATCCATGAAAAATGCTTCCTGGAGAAAATGTCGCGGTGATAATACTGAGTTCTGGAATAAAAGAGCCAGGCAGTATAACGAATCACTTAAAGATAACGAACGGCCTGGAAAGATTATATCAAAACTGGATATTGATCCATCACATACTGTACTTGATATCGGTGCAGGACCTGGTACACTTACCATACCGCTTGCAAAGAAAGTGAAACATGTAACTGTTGTGGAACCATCCAGTGGGATGCTAGCATGTCTGAGGGAGAATGCAGTAAATGAAGGACTGGATAATATCACCTGTATAAATAAGAAATGGGAAGATGCTGTCCCCGGAGAAGATCTTGATAAGTACGATGTCGTGATAGCATCATATTCCTTAGCGATGCTCGATATAAAGAAAGCACTTTTAAAAATGCATGAAGTTGCCAGACAGTCCGTCTATCTATTCACATTTGCAGGAGACAATATGTGGGACTATACCGAACTTTGGCCGGTATTATACAAAGAAACATACAAGGCCGGACCTGATTATATCTATATTTATAATATTCTTTATCAGATAGGGATCCAGGCGGATGTAGAAATATCGACTACAGAACATAAACAGCGTTTTTCCAATATAGATGAAGCTGTTGACCTGTGGAAAGAGAACCTTGGTATATCTACTCCTGAGGCAGAGGAAGTGATAAGGTCGCACCTATCTGCAAAACTGATCAGGGAAGATGGATCACTCTGGTTAAAAAATAATATGAAAGTAGCATCAATATGCTGGAGAAAAGAAAATGAAATTAAGTAACGAAATGAAACAGATGCTGGATGAGAACATCGTCTATCTGGCAACATCGACACAAGAAGGAAAACCAAACGTTGTTCCTATTGGTCTGATACATGCAATAAGTGATGAAGAAGTACTGATCGGTGATGTGCTGTTCAATAAGACAAAAAAGAACCTTGAAGAGAATCAACTGGTTGCAATATCATTTACTGATATCAGAAGACTGGAATCATACCAGTTGAAAGGTAAAGCAAAGATCTATAAAAGCGGTAAGTTCTTTGATATAGGTCTTGAAATAATGGAGAAGAAAAAACAAAAGCGCAGAGAATCTATAAAACAAGTAGATGATCCGAAAATCAATGAAAGAGCCAGTAAGCTTAGTGAAATGCACAGAAGATTAAAACTAAAAGCTGTTGTGTTGATCACAGTTGAAGAGATATATTCACATATACCTAAATTTAAAGGGCATGAATAATTCTAGTAGTATATCAAGTATAACTTGATATACCATTTAAAAATCTCCGATATCACAAATAAGACAATCACTTTATGACATTCATTAATGTTTCGATGTCATAATCAAGATCCTTTGGATAATAATGGAGTGGAATATTTCTTTTTGATAAAATATCATGCATTTTCTAAAAAGAATCCTCCAGTAAAAAATTTTTGGATTATAAAAGAATTTATTGGTGCTAAAAAGAATTATATAATGATAGTCGGTTTATTAACCTCATATCCACCAACAATAGATTCATTATTCAGAAAATTTATTATTGGGGTTGTGTTATAATCAAAAATCAGGTTTAAATTAATTTTAAACGAAAGACTTTTAAATCTAGAAAAATTGGTAACTATTCAGCCATGCATAAACGTTATCGGTAGGATAAATAGTCCTGTATTAT